>JBOHCP010000418.1:0-5120 GCA_050698875.1 Streptosporangiaceae bacterium
GTTCCCGCGCGCTCGCGGCCACGCTGACGCAAAAGCCCAGCGCCGCGAGCAGCGCGGCGGCCGCCGCTACCGCCGCGGCGGCCTGCACGGGGGCGGCCGACAGCGTGTCGTGCACCATGCGCTGATCCAGCGCGACGGCGTCGGTCACCGTCGACCCGGCCGGGAGGCCCGGCGGGACGGCACCGTCCACCGTGGCCAGCCACCATCCGGTCACCGCGAGGGTACCGCCGAAGCCCTTGCTGGCCAGCGCGTCCTGCACCGCCGTCTGGTCGGCCACGAGCAGACCGTCGTCGGGAAAGGCCCGCACCGTCGCCGCAAGCCGGCAGGCGATCTGCTGGCCAGCGATGGTGACCGAGAACACCGATCCGGTATGCAGGCCGGTACCCGCCGCATACCCGGCGGTCGCGATGACCGGCACCGGAGGTTCCGGCGGGATGTCGAAGTTCAGGTCGGCTACGCCGGGCGGCGGGGTCGGCGAGGTACCGAGCGCCGTTCCCTGACCCAGCACGGAGCCGGGGACGAGCGGCCCGTAGCCGGGGTCGAAGCTGACCGCCTCGGCGCCGCCTGACGCCCCCGAGTTGTAGACGCCGGGTGCATTCGAGCCGTCGGTGTCGCCACCGAGCAGGGCGACCTCGCCGGCCAGGCCCCGGTCGTTCGGCTCCGGCGGCCACGTGGCGAGCGCCCGGCCGGGGGCAAACGGCCGCTCGAACGGCCCGGCCGAAGCCGCGCTCGCCGAGAAGCTGTCGATCCGCAGCAGCGCGGACTTATCGCCGAGCCTGGCGTTCGCGCTCTGCGGATACGGCGGCATCTGGTAGCTGACCGACATACCGATGATCTGGAGCGGATAGGCGGCCCCGGCGGAGGCGCCGAGCACCGCGATGAGCTCATGCGGCCGCCCGTCGGCGGGCATGGCGGTCGTGGCGACCGAGTAGCCGACCCCATCGGCGTCGCGCAGGGCGACCGTCACCGACACCGGGCCGAGCGCAGCCAGGGTGCTCGGGCCGGTCATGCTCGCGGTGATCTCAAGCCGGACCGGCTTGCCGGGCAGCAGCACGCCGGGACGAACCCGCGGTGTGATCGTCCGGAACAGCTGCGCGGCCGGCTGGCTGGCCAGGTCCGGCCGCAGCGTCACGGTTCGAGCCGCTTGCGGCGCGTCGAGGACCAGCAGCTGTCCGGAGCCAAGCAGGGGCACCTCGCTGACGGGCATCGCGGCCTTCACGCCGGGCAGGCCGGTGATCTTGCTGACGTCGGCCAGCGGTTCCGGCTGCAGCTGCTCGACCCGTACCTGTGCCCCGGCAGCGAACGCGGCCTGGTCGCGCACCGAGCCCCGCCAGGTCTGGTACTGCGCGAGCGCCAGAGTGCTTGCGCCGACGGTCAGCATCACCAGCAGCGCGGGCCCGCTCTGCCGCAGCGGCCGCCGGCTGATCTCCCAGTTCGCCATCGCGGAACCAAGCCGCCTGCCGCGCGCGGTGAGGCGTTCCAGGCCCTTGGCGGCGATGGGCAGCAGCCGCAAGGGCACGATGGCGAGGCCGGCCAGCGCCAGCATCGGCGCGACGGCGATGACCGGATCGATGCCGGTTCCGTTCAGCACCTGCGTGGCCACCGAGTAGCCGCGGAGCTCCCGCACTGCGAGGACAGCGAGCACGACCAGCGCGATGTCCGCGCCGGCCGCGACAGCGGTCGCCACCGGCGCGGCCCGGCCGCGGCGGACACGCACGTCCCCTGGGCGCGACGGCCGTGCGGCCGGCCAGATCACGACGCCCACGCACAGCAGGACGAGGCCGGTACCGGCGATCCACACCGCCACGCTGGGCGCCGCCACGTGCGGCGGCTGCCCGGTCAGCCGGTCAAGCAGCAGGGCTGACAGCCAGGTCCCCGCGACCACCCCGGCGGCGGCGCTGACCGCGACCGCGACCACGGCCTCGGAAAGGCTCGGCGCGATCAGCTGGCGGCGGGCCGCCCCCCGAGCGGCCAGTAGCGCGGTCTCCCATTCGCGATTGCTGGCCAGCAGCCTGCTGGCGAGGGCGATCGCCGCGGTGGTGAGCAGCAGGAGTTGCAGGCCACTGATCAGCACCAGCGTCTTGGCCGCCGCCTCCCCGGCTGCGGCGTTCGTGAGCGTTTGCGGCATGGCAGTGGTAGCGGTCAGCTGGCCGGCGTTGTTGATCGCGCCCGCGGTCGCGGTGATGCGCGCGGCCAGCGGCGTCAGGTCGGCTGGCGTGATGCTGGCGACCCTGGGCAGCACCACGAAAGACTCCTGGCTCGCGGCGATCGGCGCTCCCGCGGGTCCGATCGCCGCGGGGCTGACGACGGCCGGCCCGTAGCTGATGAAGCCGCCGCCGAGCGAGACGCCGCCCGGGCTGATGAGATCGATCTGCCAGTACTTCGCGTTCGGCTGCCTCGCCCGGTACAGGCCGCTGACCTGCAGCGTGACTGGCCGGCCGGAGCTGAGGTCGCGCAGGCGGAGCACCGACCCTGGGTGCAGCCCCAGATCGGCGGCGGCGGTCGCGGGCAGTGCCGCGGGCACGGGCGCGCCCTGACGCGGGGTGGTCGGCCAACTTCCGCTGATCAGCGTGGCATTAGCCGCGATGCCCCCGACGGCAGCCGTCTGCATGACCGGGACCTGGCCAGCCCGCTCGGGTCCGGGCACGCCGAGTGCGTCGGACCAGGTGGCCTGGTACATCCGGTACGGGATGTGACCAAGTGCCGTCGTCATCCGGGCCGTGACGCCCGCCGCCTGCGCTGCCGGCGAGCCGGACGATTCACCGGAGATCGCTATCGACAGCGCCGGGCCGGACCTGGCCAGCTCGCTGCGCACCGCGCTCGGCAGGGCAGTGGTATAGAACGTCACCAGGGCAGCGACCAGCGCGGACGTCACCAGCACGGTACCCGTGAGGCAGCTGACCAGCAGCCAGGCGGAGCGAGTTCGGCGCACGGTGAACGATCCCAGCACGCCTGCCCCCGTCCTCTCGCGGTACGTACGCCTGGCTCACCTGAACAGTACGCAGCGTGGCGACTGGGCAGGAAGAATTCGCCCTAAATGGTTACCAGACCGTTGACTTACCGCGTCCGTCGGCCCTGCCAGTTAGTACCGCCGCTACGGGCAGGCGCCGGGCGGTGATTCTTCCGGCTCGGCGATGATGCGGCGCTGGCCAGGCGGCACGGCCCCCCAGATCCCGCCGGGCGCGAACTCGGCTGCGGTCGCCCGGCTGGACCGGGGCCGCAGCACCCGCGACCCCGCCGACGCGCCGGGGAGCGCCGGCGTTCGCGGAACCGTCACCCCGAATCGCAGGCGGCGGTGCCGGGTGGCCGCCAGGTAGCTGCAGGCCGCCGCGAGCACGACGAGCATGGCCAGCATGTTGGTGCGCAGCCCGAGCAGCCGCGGCGAGTAGTCGATGCGCAGCCACTGGATTGCGGCGCCAACCGCCGTCCAGAGCGCGGCGTAGACCGCGAACGCCCGGTCCCCCGACAGCGCGTACCGGCGGATCGCGATGGTGACGGCAACAGCCACCAGCAGGTCAAGCACGGATTCGTAGAGGAACAGCGGCTGGAAGGTGGCGGCCGACTGGAAGCCCGCCGCCCGGTGCTGCGGCGCGATCGCCACGGCCCACGGCAGCCCCGACGGAGATCCGTTGAGTTCCTGGCTGAACCAGTTGCCCCACACCGAGATCGCCTGGGCAACGGCGAGCGCCGGCGCTGCGGCGAGCGCAACCGGCGCGATCTCGACCCCGGTCAGGCGGCAGTAGGCCCACGTTGCCACCGCTCCGGCCGCGACGGCGGCGGCGACGCCCATGCCGCCGTCCCAGACCCGCAGCACGTCCGTCCAGTCGCGGCCGGGGCCGACGTAGCGCTGGAAGTCGGTCAGCACGCTGTAGGCACGGGCGCCGACCAGGCCCACCGGCACGGCGACGGTGGCCAGGTCCAGGATGACGCCAGGCCGCCCGCCGTCCCGGCGGTACCGCCTGTCCGTCAGCCACAGGCCCGTCAGCACGGCGACCAGCACGCACAGCGCGTACGCCCGGACCGGGATCATGCCCAGGTGCCAGACCCCACTGGCCGGGCTTGGTAGGTAAGCCACCGCCATGCTTGGACGTTACCCGGCGGCATGCCACCCTGGACCACGTTTGACCAGCTAATGGTGCCTTCGTGGGCAGTGCCGGGCGCGGCGTCGCTACCGCAGCGGCGCGGCGGCCGGCCCGATGGGCGCGGGCAGTGACGTGTCACCGCACAGGTAGTCATCGGCGGCGGCCGCGGCCGACCGGCCCTCGGCGATGGCCCAGACGATCAGCGACTGACCGCGGCCAGCGTCACCGGCGACGAACACGCCCGGCACCGACGTGGCGAAACTGCCGTCCCTGGCGACGTTGCCGCGACTGTCGAACTCCACGCCGAGATCGGCCAGGAACCCGCCGCGCTCGACGCCGGTGAATCCCATGGCCAGCAGGACCAGGTCGCAGGCCAGCTCCCGCTCGGTCCCCGGCACCGGCACAAAGCCGCCGGCCGACGCCGTGACCTCCATGAGCACCAGGCCGCGGACCCGGCCGGACTCGTCGGCGAGGAACCGCTGCGTCGACGCCGCGTAGACGCGCTCGCCGCCCTCCTCGTGCGCGCTGGAGACCCGGAAGATGGCCGGATGGGTGGGCCAGGGCTGGGTGGCTGGCCGCTGGTCAGGCGGTCTCGGCAGGATCTCCAGCTGGGTCACCGACGCGGCGCCCTGCCGGATCGCCGTGCCCAGGCAGTCGGCGCCAGTGTCGCCCCCGCCGATGATGACGACGTCCCGCCGCCTGGCGGAGATCGCCGGCTCGCCGTCCGCGGCGGCGACCGCGCGGTTGGCCAGCGGCAGGTACTCCATGGCCTGGTGGACACCGGCGAGATCGGCGCCGGGCAACGGCAGCCCGCGCGGCACCGTCGCGCCGCAGGCCAGCACGATGGCCGCGTACTGGCTGCGCAGCTCGGCCGCGGTGATGTCCGGGCCGGCCTCGAGCCCGCAGCGGAACTCGGTGCCCTCGGCCAGCATCTGGATCAGCCGCCGGTCCAGGTGCCGCTTTTCCATCTTGAACTCGGGGATTCCGTACCGCAGCAGTCCGCCGGGCGCGTCCGCCCGCTCGAATACGGTCACCGCG
>JBOHCP010000419.1:0-5119 GCA_050698875.1 Streptosporangiaceae bacterium
ACCCGACAGCTGCTCAGCGTGGCGATCAGCCTGCCGCCCACTCTCCCCGAGGACACCGCGGTGAGCATCGCGTCGATGGCGGGCAGGCTCGGGTTCTCCGCCGTCCACCTTGCCGAGGCGCCGACCGCTGCGCTCCTGAGCCGGCTCGCCGACGCCGCAGCGCCGGCCCTAGTTGTCGTTGACGCCTCAGGTGACGCTGCCGGGGTCGTACGGGTCTACGACCTGGCAGAGGTGGCCGCGGCCCGCGCACAGATGAACGCATCCGACGCCACACGGCCCCTGCTGGTCGCCGTGCCGATCTCGATCGGCCGCACGATGAACGAGGCGGTTGCCCGGGCCGACCTCGAGCCCCGCTTCATCGGCGCCCGGCATCCCCGCGATGTCGGCATCTTCGGCACCCTCGAGCAGGCGCAAGCGCAGGTGCTCGCGCTCGCACGCGCAGGCGCGGACGGACTGGTACTCGACGTGCCGGTGGAGCGGGACGTGGCCGACGTGCTCGCCCAGATCCGGGCGCTCGTCGTAGGTGCGACACCCGAGCTGCTCAATGCTTCGGCGGCTGCGAACAGAACACCCCCGCCACGAACCGTCTTCTACGGCAACTGAGCATGCCATGGAGCTGGGGTTCGGAAATCCGCCACTTCGGACTCGGTATCTGGCGTTTCACGGGACGGTGCTCAACACTCGCTATTGACGAGAAAGCAGTTCAGTGCCGCACTGGCCTGCGCAACACGAAGTGAGGAGCAGATTACATGACCAGCACCAGTTCCGCCCACGGAGGTGCACTCCAGCATGCCAGCTACACCACCAAGTTCGGTTCGCTGGCAGCCTACGAGAAGGGCGGAGTCGAGCTCATCGCCGACGACGCGCGCCACTACGCCTTCTCCAACATGTTCGAGGTGGCCTCGCGGATGCCGGCCTGGGACCGCGTCGCCGTCGCCAAGAACTGGGAGTACGTCCTCGAGACCGTGCGCGCCGAGGGCACTTCTCCCTGGTACACGGCCTCGCACGACGAGTTCGCCATCTGCATGGACGACGCCGGCGGCGAAGTCGTAGTCGAGCTTGTCAAGTTGGAGACGCCCGTTGCGCCCGATGACGGCGAGGGTGCCGTCCTCGTTGGCGGCGAGCCGGCCGGCCCGAGGATGGGCCGCATCCACCTCAAGCGCGGGCACCAGGCGCTGCTGCCGAAGCACTCGGCCTACCGATTCGCGAAGGACGGCGAGCCCGGTGTACTGCTCATGCAGACCATCGGCGGCCAGCTCACTCAGTACCGCTGGGCCGAGATCTGCCAGACCGTCTGACTTCCTGACTACCCTTCTGGTGAAGGAGTGAACCGATGACCATTCACGTCGAAATCGACCAGTCCGCCACTGTCAACGCGGACGGCTACCACGACTTCAAGCTCGGCGAGTTCTTGTTCGGCCGGGACGAGTTCTTCGTCTACATTAACTGGCCGACCGGCGGGCACATGATGAGCGCCGATGCTTTCTTGCGCGCGCTCCAGCGCGACGTGGCCTGGGACTTCTTCTACGGCATCGTCAACTTCGACGGCGTCCTCGGCACGGTTAACCACTACGGCACCGTCGACATCTTCGCGGGCCGCTATAACGACTCCTACCGCAAGGCCGAGCTCGACTACGGCGAGAACGTCGAGACCCCGATCATCCGCGAGACGTTCAAGGCGATCCTGTCGGACTGGACCAACCAATCCTTCGACCCATTCGCCTCGCCGCACGAGACAGGCTCCGCGTTCGGTGTTAAGAATGGCAACAACATCGCCGCCGTGACCCGGCAGCGCCTCGCCGCCGACCGGATGGTCGGCATCCCAGGCGACCTGCGGCCGCGGACCGACGAGATGGGCTACCCGGTCAACCGGATGTTCGCCGACGTGGACCAGGCCGAGCCGGTCATCGAGGTCGAGCCGGGTTTCGAGAACGAAGTTGCCGCCTTCAGCCTGTTCGCCTATCTGTCCCGCTCGGACGTCACATGGAACCCCTCCGTCGTCAGCGTGTGCAAGGATTCCTTGGCCTGCCCCACAACTGAGGAGTACATCCTGCCGATTATCCACGGTAACGACCGGGTCGAGTGGTTCGTCCAGCTGTCCGACCAGATCACCTGGGAGGTCGAAGACCGCGACACCGGTGCCGTGCGATCACGCGTGACCATGAGGGCAGGCGACGTGTCAGCGATGCCAGCCGACATCCGACACCAGGGTTACTCGCCCAAGCGCTCGATGCTCCTCGTCTGGGAGAACAACTCCGCTAAGATTCCCGAGGCGATCGCGTCCGGCAAGGCTCCCACCTACCCGGTCGAGTTCTGACCAACAAGAACACCGATCGCCAATCCACCGACGTCGTGTGCGGCGGCGGATTGGCGGACGTCGCACTACAGGGAAAACACCCGGCAGACCAAGCTGTTCATCGCCGGCACCGTCACCCGCCTGCTGGCCTAGCCGTCTTCGTCCAATCGGCGAGCATGACGCGGACACCGACGCTCACAATGGCGTGCTCCGGCCGAGCTGGGGCCCGCTGGGGGCCCAGGTACTCCGCCATCGCATGATGAAGCGCCAGACGCGCGGCTGTCGGCACGTCGAGCCGGGCTGCCTCACGGATGAGGTTATGGGCGAACCGGCGGTCTGGTCCGACGATCCGGCCGTACCCGCCCCATCAAGCGCGGCGAACACCGCGCCGGTATCGCGGCCGGTAGCCCCCGCGAGCGCCGCAGGGTCGAGCTCCGAGCCGAGCACGGCAGCCGACGCGACCAGCGACCGGCACGGCGGCGTCAGCCCCGCGAACCGGCCGGGCACCGCGTCGCGCACACTATCGGGAAGAGACGCCGCGGCTAGCCAATCGGGAGACCGAGTGCGTGCGCCATTGCGTCCCTGCCTGACCTGGCCCTGTCGCGGTGACGGCCGGACCAGGCTGCCGTCGGCTGGAAGAGGCACTACCCACGGCCGGCCAGGCGAGAGATAATCCGCCCGATACAACACAGCGAACCCGTCTCTGCACGCCGGGCTAACCCGGTTAAGCCCGTTCCCCCGGCGGGGCGCGCCGTGGCCCTGCGGCAACTGATGAACCATGTGCTGTCCAGCCTGGAGGTGACGCGGAGCGTGGCCGAGCAGTCAGGGTCTAAGATCATTCCGGTCGATGATTTCGTGCGCGAGGAGCTGTATCCGGGATACACGCCGAGCTTTGGCAGCCAGCCGTTCGTGGCCGGGCCGCTCCGCCCGTTCAGCAGGGCTGACAACGCCCGGTACTGGCTGCGCGACTCGCTGCATTTCAGCGAGGGGATGGTCCCGGCCAGCATCGCCTTCCTGGACGACGCGCAGACGTGGGGTGCTCAGCTGGGCGCGGAGATAGTCGGTGTCCCGCCGACCCGCGGGTCGGTGAACCGGCTGGCCGGCACGCACGTGTACCTAGGCACGATCGACGTGGACACCGACTGGCAGGTGCAGGCCCGGGCTGCCCGCTTCGGCACGTACGTCGGGCCTATCCTGGCGGACTTCGACCGCTACTGGGCGATGCGGGCGGGCGAGCTGCAGGCGGCCTACGACCACTTCGACGGGCTGGACCTGACGGGCATGGCCCCAGGACAGCTGTGGACCGTGCTCACGGACGCGTACGCGTTCCACCGCCGGGCCTGGTTCATTCACTTCGAGGTTATGTATGTTCTCACGGCAAATTACCTGGCTTTCTACCAGCTGGCGGAGGAGATCGGCCTGGAGGGCTCCATCGTGTCCGCCCTGCTGTCGGGCCGCCAGACCTTCTACAGCAGGACCGACGAGGAGCTGTGGAAGCTGGCCGGCCGCGCCCGGGAGCTCGGCGTCTCCGGCCCGCTGCTGCACTCCGCGCCCGCCGCCATCCAGGCCCAGGTCACGGCGCTCCCGCACGGACAGACCTGGTGGCACGACTTCGAGAAATTCCTGCGCACCTACGGCTGGCGGACTGAGGAAACCTGCCGGATCGACACGCCCTCCTGGATCGAGGACCCGTCACCGGCCCTGTACGCGATCGCGTCCTTCCTCACCCGGCCGGCCGGGTTCGACTTTCACGCCGCCCGGCAGGCCGCGGTCGCCGAGCGCGACGAGCAGATCGAGGCGGCACGGCGCGCCATCAGCGGCTCGCACCTGCAGCGCTTCAACGAGGCGCTGGGCAGTAACCTGGCGGCGAACTTTGCCTGGTGGAACGAGGAGCACAACTACCTGATCGACCGGCGGGCCGCCATCCCGGCGCGCCGCGCTAGCCTGGAGCTTGGCGCCCGGCTGGCTGCCGAGGGCACGCTGGCGCAGCCCGACGACATATTCTTTCTGTTCAAGTCCGAGCTGTTCGCCGTCATGGCGGGCGAGGGCCCGGGGTGGCCGACCCTGGCCTCGATGATCCCGGACCGGCGGGCCTTCTTCGAGTACTGGCGGCACCGCGGTCCTGAGCTTCCCGCGATGCTCGGCACGATTCCCGACTCGGTGTCGGATCCGATCATGATCGAGGTCTTCGGCCTGTCCGGGCACTTCCTGCAGACGCTCAAGAACGGCTCGGCTGAGCATGAGCTCGCCGGCTTCCCGGCGGCCAAGGGCGTCGCGGAGGGTGTCGCCCGGGTGATCACGTCGGTGACCGACCTGCACCTGGTCAAGCCCGGTGACATCCTGGTATGCGGCGGCACGACCACCGAGTGGACGCCAGTGTTCGGCATTATCAGCGCGTGCGTCTGCGACACCGGGGGAAGCCTGACGCACGCGGCCATCGTCAGCCGCGAGTACGGGATCCCCTGCGTCGTCGGCACTGCGGTGGCAACGCGGACCATCAAGACCGGCGACCGCGTCCGGGTGGACGGGCGGCAGGGCACCGTGCAGGTCTTCCGGGGCCAGCCGTCGTGACACAGGACGCCGTTCCCGTCCTCGACCTCGGCGACATCCGGATCACCGACAGCGCGCTGGTCGGGCCGAAGGTCGCGCGGCTCGGCCAGCTGGCGTCCGTCGGCTGGCGGGTGCCCGACGGGTACGCCGTGACCGCACCCGCCATGGAGAACTGGCTGCCCGCCGCAGCCAAGTCTGAGCTGAGACGGCTGTTCTCCGGCCAGCTCACCGGGCCGGCGTCGGACCGCGCCGAGCTCGGCCGCCGGGCAGCGT
>JBOHCP010000420.1:0-5104 GCA_050698875.1 Streptosporangiaceae bacterium
GGTGCTCACCTTCCTGACCACCGACCGCCCGCAGGGCGGCGCCTACATGACGTTCACCAGCACGCCGCGCATCGCCCGGCTGCCCTCGTACTACCAGCGCTACATCAGCAGCTACGCGCACACCACGAGCAACACCTACGCGGTCCGGCAGTACTCCTACCTGGTGCTGCTCTACCAGCAGCCCATCGTCTTCCCTGGCGTGGTGTACCTGCTCGTCGTCCTCGCGGGGCTGGCCTTCGTGATCCGGGACTGGCGCCGACTCGGCGGCATGCAGCTGCTGCCCTTCGGACTGGCCGCGATGAGCATCCTGACCCCCGCGCTGCTGACCCAGTCGCTCTACCGCTACACGATCACGGCGATTCCGCTCTCCTGCCTGGCTGTGGGCCTCGGCGTCGCCACCCGGAACAGCACCCGCCGCAGGGCCGCGGCGGATCTGGCAGGGCCCGCCGTGCGCGCGGGTGCCGCCACCGTCCGAGCGGGCACCGCGGCGGCGCGCCCGGCCGACAGCGAGCGGTAGTTCTGCCCTACCCTGTCCGGCATGGCCAACGACGTAGCCCCTGCCTCTGGACCCAGCCCCGACGGTCCGGACCTGCACACCACCGCGGGCAAGCTCGCCGACCTCGACCGGCGCCGGTACGAGGCCGTGCACGCGGGCGCGGCTCGCCAGGTCGAGCGCCAGCACGCCAAGGGCAAGATGACCGCGCGGGAACGCATCGATGCGCTGCTCGATGAGGGTTCCTTCATCGAGTTCGACGAGCTGGCCAGGCACCGGGCCACCGACTTCGGCATGGCCGCCAGCCGGCCCTACGGCGATGGCGTGGTGACCGGATACGGCACCATCGACGGACGGCCGGTGGCCGTGTTCAGTCAGGACTTCACCGTCAACGGCGGGTCTCTCGGCGAGGTCTTCGGTGAGAAGATCGTCAAGGTGATGGACTACGCGCTGAAGACCGGCTGTCCGATCCTCGGCATCAACGACAGCGGCGGAGCGCGCATCCAGGAGGGCGTGGTAGCCCTCGGCCTGTATGGCGAGATCTTCTACCGGAACGTAGTTTCCTCCGGCGTCATCCCGCAGATCTCCCTGATCATGGGGCCGTGCGCCGGCGGCGCGGTCTACTCGCCCGCCATCACGGACTTCACCCTTATGGTCACCGGCACGTCCTACATGTTCATCACCGGACCCGACGTGATCAAGACAGTGACCGGTGAGGAGGTCAGCCAGGAGGAGCTCGGCGGGGCGCACGCGCACAACGTCAAGTCCGGGGTAGCGCACTACCAGGCAGCCGACGAGCAGGACTGCCTGGAGTTCGCCAGAGAACTGCTGTCCTACCTGCCGTCCAACAACCTGGACGAACCGCCGGCCGGGCTCGCGCCTGCCGACCCGGCGACGGCGCTGGAGATCACCGCGGCCGACGCTGAGCTCGACACGCTGATCCCGGACTCGCCACGCCAGCCTTACGACATGCACACGGTCATCAAGCACGTGCTCGATGGCGGTGAATTCCTGGAGATCCACGCCGGCTTCGCGCAGAACATCCTGGTCGGCTTCGGCCGGGTCGACGGCGTCTCGGTCGGGGTAGTCGCCAACCAGCCCATGCACTCGGCGGGCACACTCGACATCGACGCGTCCGAGAAAGCCGCGCGTTTTGTCCGCACCTGCGATGCCTTCGGCGTTCCGGTGCTCACGTTCGTGGACGTGCCGGGCTTCCTGCCGGGTACCGGCCAGGAGTGGGGCGGGATCATCCGGCGCGGCGCGAAGCTGATCTACGCCTACGCGGAGGCCACGGTGCCCAAGATCACAGTCATTACGCGCAAGGCCTACGGCGGCGCGTACGACGTCATGGGCTCCAAGCACCTCGGCGGGGACATCAACCTGGCCTGGCCGACGGCGCAGATCGCGGTGATGGGCGCCGACGGCGCGGTCGACATCCTCTACCGGCGCGAACTGGCCGCGGTCCGCGACCAGCAGGACCGGGTGGCGCTGCGCAGCGAGAAAATCGCCGAGTACGAGGACATGCTGTTCAACCCGTATGTCGCGGCCGAGCGCGGCTACGTGGACGCGGTCATCCGGCCGGCCGAGACGCGGTCGCAGGTCACCCGCGCCCTGCGGGCGCTGCGCAGCAAGCGGCAGACCCTGCCGCCGAAGAAGCACGGCAACATCCCGCTCTAACCGACCGCAGCGACGCTCAGACATCGTTGCGTAATCACTCGGTCGCGCTATGGTATCGGCTGCCGACGCGTCTGCGGCCGGCGGAGCGATTAGAGTCGTGACTACTATGACGGAATCTGGCCAGCCGCTGCCGCTGCTGTCCCGCTACGCGATCATGGTCGACGTCGGGTACATCTACGCGGCCGCGGGCGAGCTCTTGTTCAGCGCGAGCTCCCGGCGCGAGTACCGCGTTGACGCCGACAAGCTGATCCACGCGCTCATCCGGCACGCTGATGGTCAGGTCCAGGGTGAGCTGCTGCGGGTCTACTGGTACGACGCAGCCAGGGACCGCGTACCGACAATCGACCAGCGGGTCATCGCCCAGATGCCGTGGGTGAAGCTGCGGCTGGGCAATCTGAACGCGCGCGGCCAGCAGAAAGGCGTGGACGCGCAAATCCGCGCCGACATGGAGGCGCTGGCCAGGCACCGGGCTATCACCGACGCGCTCCTGGTGGCCGGGGACGAGGATATGGTGCCGGCCGTGGAGGCCGCCCAGGCCTTCGGCGTCCGCGTACATCTGTGGGGCGTCGAGCCGCCCTACGGCACGAACCAGGCCGAGCGGCTGGTCTGGGAGTCGGACACCGTCGAGGTTCTGGAGCGGTTGTTCGTCGAACCGTACTTCACCCGCCAGCTCGCCGAGCCCGCCACGGCGGGCACAGGGGAACCGGGCAGCGCCAGGATCGGGCCGGCCGTACCGTCACCGGCCGTCCAGGCCGCGCCGTCCCCTGCCCAGTTGTTCGGCGACCGGCACCTCAGCCGGCCGTACTCGAAGCCACTGCCGGTCACCCACCTTTCGTCCGTGCGGCTCGGCCCGGACCGGGACCGAGTCGAGGAGGCGGGCGAGCACGTCGCGCAGAAGTGGATCCTGACCAGGGGCGAGGACAACATCCGGGACCTGCTGCCCGGCCCGATTCTGCCGCCGGTTATCGACAAGGAGCTACTCGTCGAGGCGGAGAAGGAACTGGGTCTGTCGCTGCGCTCGTATCAGGAAGCGCGCGAGTGGCTGCGCGACGCATTCTGGGCCAGGGTGCACCGCCAGTTCGGCCTCGGTGTCGGTAAGTCGAAGGGCTGAGGCCGAGATGACGGAAGCACAGACGAGCCCGCAGCGGAGGCCGGTGCTTTCGGTACTGCGCGGCGAGCCGACGCCAGATGAGCTCGCCGCGCTGCTCGTGGTGCTGGCGAGCCGCCAGCCAGGCCGCCGCGCCGACCCCGGCCAGCGCCCTTCGCTGTGGTCCTCGCCCGGCCGGACGCTCCGGGCGCCGATGTCCCCTGGCAAAGGCGCCTGGCGGGCAAGCGGCCTGCCTGGATAGCACGGCCGGCGCGCCGGGTCGACGCAGGCCGCCGGTCGACGCGGCCTACGTCCGCGTGCCCGTCTCACCTAGACTCCTCACAGTCGAAATGAGGAGACAACGCACGTGCGCAAGGTCCTGATCGCAAACCGGGGCGAGATAGCAGTTCGGATCGCCCGGGCATGTCGGGACGGTGGGCTGGCCAGTGTGGCCGTGTACGGGGAAGCCGACCTGGACGCCCTGCACGTGACCATGGCTGACGAAGCCTACGCGCTTGGCGGCCAGACCGCCGCGGAGAGCTACCTCGACATCGGCAAGATTCTCCGGGCCGCAGCCGACAGCGGCGCCGACGCTGTCCACCCGGGCTATGGCTTCCTGGCCGAGAACGCTGATTTTGCCCGCGCGGTCATCGGCGCGGGCCTGACCTGGATCGGTCCGCCGCCAGCGGCCATCGACGCGCTCGGAGACAAGGTGCGGGCCCGGCACATCGCCAAGCAGGTCGGCGCGCCGCTCGTGGCCGGCACCGACGGACCGGTCAGCGGAGCGGACGAGGCCATCGCCTTCGCGGCAGAGCACGGACTGCCGATCGCGATCAAGGCCGCCTTCGGCGGCGGCGGCCGCGGCCTGAAGGTCGCCAGAACGCTTGAGGAGATCCCGAGCCAGTTCGAGTCGGCGGTGCGCGAGTCAGTGGCCGCCTTCGGCCGCGGCGAGTGCTTTGTCGAGCGCTACCTCGACAAGCCCCGGCACGTCGAGACCCAGTGCCTGGCCGACTCCCACGGCAACGTCGTGATCGTGTCGACCAGGGACTGCTCGCTGCAGCGGCGTCACCAGAAGCTCGTCGAGGAAGCACCGGCCCCGTTCCTGACCACCGAGCAGGACAAGCTCCTGCGCACCGCGTCGGCCGACATCCTGCGCGCCGCGGGCTACGTCGGCGCCGGCACGTGCGAGTTCCTGATCGGCCAGGACGGCGCGGTCTCGTTCCTGGAGGTGAACACGCGGCTGCAAGTCGAGCACCCCGTCACCGAAGAGGTGACCGGCATCGACCTGGTGCGCGAGATGTTCCTCATCGCCGACGGCGAGCTGCTGAGCTTCAGCGATCCCGAGGTCCGAGGGCACTCGATCGAGTTCCGGATCAACGCCGAGGACGCCGGGCGCGGTTTCCTGCCCGCTCCGGGCACGATCACTGGCTGGCGTCAGCCGGCCGGGCCGGGAGTGCGGCTGGACGCCGGGTATGCCGCCGGGATGACGGTGCCGCAGGCGTTTGACTCGCTCATCGCCAAGCTCATCGTCACCGGCGCGACGAGGGTACAGGCGCTGGAGCGGGCCCGCCGGGCGCTCGCCGAGTTCGACATCGAGGGCATGCCCACCGTGCTGCCGTTCCACCGGGCCGTCGCGGCAGACCCGGCGTTCACCGATGAGCCATTCCGCGTGCACACGCGCTGGATCGAGACCGAGTTCGCGGCCGAGATCCCGCCGTATCGGGCCGACGGCGGCGGCCAGCCCGGTGCCGTCGAGCCGCGCGACTGGGTCACCGTCGAGGTCGGCGGCAAGCGGATCGAGGTGAGCATCCCGGCCGGTTTCGGGGGGCTCACCGGCCCGGCCGGCC
>JBOHCP010000421.1:0-5091 GCA_050698875.1 Streptosporangiaceae bacterium
GGCCAGCCGTGCCGGCCGCGTCGGCTGCGTCCCAGCCCGCCGCGTCGCGGCCCGACGCCTCGGGCGCATACCAGTCAGCGCCCTCCCAGCCGCTCACGTCCCGGAACACGGCGTGCTGCGCGGCCAGCCGGTGGTGCACCGGTGACAGCCGCGCGCCGCGCGCGGTGCGCATCGACCGGCCCGGGTAGTGCGTCGCGTACACCAGGCCGAGCGACTCAGTCGTCCTCGCCGCCCGGTACTCGCGAGTCGCCTGGTACGGGTGCAGCCGGTCGATGTTGATCGCGGTCACGTCCACATCCGGACGGCCGGTCACGATCCAGTGCGCAAGAACCCGGCCGATGCCGCCGCCGGTCAGAATGCCGATGGAGTTGAGGCCGGCGGCGACGAAGTAATTCTTCAGCTCCGGGGCCTCGCCGACAACGGGAGCCAGATCCGGGGTGAAGCTCTCCGGCCCGCAGAAGAACGTGCGGATGCCAACCGTGGGCGCGATCGGGATCCTGGACATCGCTCGTTCCAGGAACGGGGCCATCCGGTCCCAGTCAGGCGGCAGCTCGCCAAAGGAGAAGTCCGGCGGGATGCCTTCCACTCGCCACGGCGCGCAGACCGGCTCAAACAGGCCGAGCATCAGGCCGCCGCCCTCCTCACGGACGTAGCCGTAGTTGGCCGGGTCCTCCAGCACCGGCCAGTCCCGGCTGACCCCGTCGATCGGCCCGGTGAGCAGGTAGTAGTGCTCGGCGGCCTGGAGCGGGATGCTCACACCGGCACGCTCGCCGAGCTGGCGCGCCCACATGCCCGCGCAGTTGACGACGTACTCGGCCGCCACGTCGCCCCGTGGCGTGCGCACGCCGGTCACCGCGCCGTTCTTCTGCAGGAACCCGGTAACCGGGACGCCCTCGATGATCCGCGCGCCCTGCTGCCTGGCACCCTTGGCGAGCGACATGGTGACGTCGACCGGGTTCACCCTGCCGTCCGCCGGGACGTAAAAGCCGGCCAGCACGTCGTCGGTCCTCGCCAGCGGCCACAGCCCGGCCACCTGGCTGGCCGAGATCTCGTGAACGTCGACGCCACAGTGCCGGTTGAACGCCGCCACCCGCCGGTACTCCTCCAGCCGGCCGGGCTCGATGGCCAGGTCGATGAGGCCGACCTGGCGCATGCCGGTCGCGAGGCCCGTCTCAGCCTCCAGCCTCAGGTACAGATCCCTCGTGTACATCCGCAGCTCGGTCGAGGTCTGCGAGGTCGAGCCAAAGGTTGCCATCAGCCCGGCCGCGTGCCAGGTGGTGCCGGATGTCAGCCGGTCGCGCTCGAGCAGCACGACGTCGACGCCGAGGTGGGCTAGGTGGTAGCTGACAGATGCCCCGATGATGCCGCCGCCCACGACGACGACCTGGGCACGCTCGGGCAGGTCAGCCGCGTCAGCGCTGCGGGCGCCGTGGCCAGGCTGGACCTGCGGAAGGTCGGGCGTCATCTCTGCTGCCTCGCTCCGATCTTCCGCTGTCGGAGGTACCGCGCTCGGCCCGCGCCGCAGGCGATCTGCCCGACTGCTGTGCTCAGTCTCTGGTCAGCCTGCGATAAGTGACGCGGTGCGGCCTCGCCGCCTCGGCGCCGAGACGCTCGATCTTGTTCTTCTCGTAGGCCTCGAAGTTGCCCTCGAACCAGAACCAGCTAGCGCCGCCTTCCCACGCGAGGATGTGGGTGGCGATTCGGTCGAGGAACCACCGGTCGTGGCTCGTGATGACGGCGCAGCCGGGGAATTCGAGCAGCGCGTTCTCGAGCGAGGACAGCGTCTCGACGTCCAGGTCGTTGGTGGGCTCGTCCAGCAGCAGCAGGTTCCCGCCCTGCTTGAGGGTGAGCGCGAGGTTGACCCGGTTGCGCTCGCCGCCGGACAGCACGCCGGCCGGCTTTTGCTGGTCGCTGCCCTTGAACCCGAACGCCGCCACGTAGGCGCGGCTCGGGATCTCGGTTTTCCCGGCCGTGATGTAGCTCTCGCCGTCGGAGATGACTTCCCAGACGTTCTTGTCCGGGGCGAGCCGGGCGCGCGCCTGGTCGACGTACGCGATCTGCACCGTCTCGCCGATCGTGATCGTGCCCGAGTCCGGCAGCTCCTCGCCGATGATCATCTTGAACAGCGTGGTCTTGCCGACGCCGTTCGGCCCGATGACGCCGACGATGCCGCCCTGCGGGAGGCTGAAGCTCAGGTCCTCGAGCAGCTCGCGATCACCGAAGCCCTTGGTCAGGTCGCCGACCTCGACTACCTGGGTGCCGAGGCGTGGACCCGGCGGGATCTGGATCTCCTCGAAGTCCAGCTTCCGGTTCTTGTCGGCTTCGGCCGCCATCTCCTCATACCGCTGCAGCCGGGCCCGGCTCTTGGCCTGCCGGGCACGCGGGCTGGACCGAACCCAGTCCAGCTCATCCTCCAGCAGCTTGCGCTTCTTGGCGTCCTTGGCGCCCTCGACCTTGAGCCTGGCGGCCTTGGTTTCCAGGTACGTGGAGTAGTTGCCCTCGTAGGGGTAGGCGCGCCCGCGGTCCAGCTCCAGAATCCAGCCGGCCACGTTGTCCAGGAAGTACCGGTCGTGGGTAACCGCCACCACGGTGCCCGGATACTTTTCCAGGTGCTGCTCGAGCCACTGGACGCTCTCGGCGTCCAGATGGTTGGTCGGCTCATCCAGGAGCAGCAGGTCGGGCTGGGCAAGCAGCAGCCGGCAGAGCGCGACCCGGCGACGCTCGCCGCCGGACAGCACGCTGACATCCGCGTCCGCCGGCGGGCAGCGCAGCGCGTCCATCGCCTGCTCGAGCTGGCTCTCCAGATCCCAGGCGTTCTTGTGGTCGAGCTGCTCCTGCAGCGTGCCCATCTCTTCCAGCAGCTGATCGGAGTAGTCCGTGGCCATCTGCTCTGCGATCTGGTTGTACCGGTCCAGCAGCGCCTTGGTCTCCGCGACGCCTTCCTCGACGTTGCCGAGCACCGTCTTGGAGTCGTCCAGGGCCGGCTCCTGATCCAGGATGCCGACCGTGAATCCCGGCATCAGCCGGGCGTCTCCGTTCGAGGGCTGCTCCGCTCCGGCCATCATCCGCAGCAGCGTCGACTTACCCGTGCCGTTGGGACCAAGGACGCCGATCTTGGCTCCGGGCAGGAAGGCCAGCGTGACCTCGTCGAGGATGACCTTGCCGCCATGCGCCTTGCGGACGCGTTGCATCTGGTAGATGAACTCCGGCATGGTTTCCAGCGTAGGGGCTGCGAGCCAGGGCTTTGAACCGGATGGCCGTGCGGCGCCCGTGCGCCCGGCCGGGTAGTCAGCCATCCGCCACCCCGGCCGGCCGCGGTGTGGTCAGCCGCCGCGACGGCCGTGGTCCGAAGTGACCGGGCCGTCCCCGCGGAGGCTGACCTGGTCAGGCACGCGCACCGACGAGGTCGGCATCCGGCTGCCCGCTCGTCAGCTCAGCCGGGTCTGGCTCGTCGTATGAATCGTCAGCAGGGGTCAGCTGCACAGCCTCGCTTCGACGGGGCCCGTCGGACGGCTCCTCGCTGGCTCGCCCGGCCACCGCCACGTCGCCGGGCAGCGGGTTCCGCTCTGCGGCGGTCGACGACTCGTACTCCTGCGCTGTCTGCTCCGCGTGCCGCGGCGCCTTGGTGTAATGGGATGTGCCACGCGACATGTCATGGCCGAGGCTATCCGCCACGACATCGACGCTGTTGCGCTGCACCCCCGCCTGATCCGCGTACTCCCGCACCCGGAGAGTGCCCCTGAGCGTGATCGGGTCACCGCGCCGCAAGCACACCGCGGCGTTCTCGGCGACCTTCCGGTAGCAGGTGACACTCACGAACGACGTCTGCTGATCGGCCCACTCACCCGTCGCCTTGTTGATGACGCGCGGCGTCCAGGCGACCCGCATGGACAAGGTGCAGGTCCCGTCCTTGAGCTTGCCCACCTTCGGCTGCGTGGCGACGTAACCGGTCACGGCGAAAAATGCATCGTTGGCCATGGAGAGCCTCCTCAGATCGACCGCGGCAGGAGCGACACCAGTCCCCGCCGCGCTGCCAGCGAACCCGACGCCGCCGGCCATCGCGTTCAGGATCAGCTCCGGGCCCGCGGGCCGCAGCCGGTCGGCTCCGCCTGTGCACGGCGACGCTGACACGCCCGGCACCTGTGGATAGCCAGCGTGCGGCGAACCAGCGATGTGCGACGATTCGCGCCCCGGCTTCGCCCGGTCGGCCGGGCCGGTTACGCCGGCGGCCGACCGCCTGCGGCGATCCGCAGTTGCGTGCGGAACACGCCGAGCTCGGCAAGTTCGAACTCGGCCGGAGCCACGACGAGATCCCGCGCGACCGCGGTGAGCCGCTGCCGAATGTCGTCGAGCAGGTACGCGGTCTCGCGTTCGGCCGCCTCGCCCACGGCGCTGGCGCAGATCCGCGCCGTGAGCCAGCCGCCCGCCAGCCCGACCATGATCATGGCGGCGGCAACCGGCAGCAGCCAGGCATCGGCAAACAGCCTCGGGATCCCCGAGCCGGCCCCGCCGACGCCCAGCACCAGGAGGGCGATGAGCCACGCGAACCCCATCAGGACGCACCCGAGCAGCAGTCCTTGCACAACGCCGATCGCGCGCCACCACGGCTTCACGGCGGGTCCCGCGGGCAGCGCCGCGCCGATCTCGGTTCCGATGGCGTCCGGGATGTCATCGGCTCTGGATCGCAGCGCCGACCGCACCGTCCGCGACCACGGCCTCGGCAGGGTCGGCACCCGGTTATCGGCTACCCAGGTCAGGGTGTTGTCGATCTCGGCCTGCTGGGCACCCGACGGCCCGGCTGTGACGTCCCTGAGCTCGTCCCACAGCATGCCGAGCCTGACCTTGCGGGCCGGGTCAGGGCTGGTGAGGCGTGCCAGCACCCAGCTGACTGGCCAGCCGACGTAGTCCGCGGCACGCAGTTCCTGACCGGTCCGCACCGATTCGCCGATGGCCTGCGCGCCCGCCGCCTCCACCAGCGCTGTGCCGACTTCTCGGACTGTGTCACTGGGCAGCATCTCGACGCGCTGGCCGGCAGGCGCGGCAAGCCAGCCAGCGAGACCGTCGGCGTGACCGGCTCCGAAGGGCTCGAAC
>JBOHCP010000422.1:0-5082 GCA_050698875.1 Streptosporangiaceae bacterium
AGCAGCGCCTGGCCGAGTGGTGGCGCGACCTGCTGAGTTATCTCGCCGATCGCAGCGCCGGCCCTGCCGATCGGAGACCGCGCTGATGAGCCAGACGCAGAAGATACAGGCGCCGGTGCGGCACCCCGACCGGTTCTTCATCGGCGGTGAGTGGGTGAGACCGTCATCCGGCGCCATGATCGACGTGATCGACTCGGCGACCGAGGAGGTTTACTTCCGCGTCGCCGAGGCGCAGGAAGCAGACATCTCCCGCGCGGTCGCCTGCCCGGCAGGCGTTCGACGAAGGACCCTGGCCCCGCATGACCCACCCGCAGCGGGCCGGGTACCTGCGCGCGATCGAGCTGGGCGGCAAGTCGGCTGCGGTGATCCTCGATGGCATGGATATCCCGACCGCGGCCGCCACGCTGGCCGGGGCGGAGTGCTTCCTGTCCGGCCAGACGTGCTCGTCGCTCACCAGGATCATTGTCACGCGCCGGCGGCACGACGAGTTCGTGGAGGCCCTGTCGGGCAGTTTCGCGCAGGTCCGAGCCGGCGACCCGTTCGACACGCAGACGCAGACGGGCCCGCTGGTGGCTAGCCGGCCCTTGGTCATCGCGCAGGAGAAGATCTTCGGGCCGGTCCTGTCGGTCATCCAGGCGGCCGACGAGGACGACGCGATCAGGGTGGCCAACGACACGATCTACGGCCTGAATGCGTCGGTGTTCACGCCCGACGTCGGCAGCGCCAGGCAGGTCGCCAGGCAGCTTCGCTCCGGCACCGTCGGGCACAATGCGTTTCGCACTGACGTCGGCATTGCGTTCGGCGGCTTCAAGCAATCCGGCATCGGCCGCGAGGGCGGCACCGAGGGACTACTGCCGTTCCTCGAGGTCAAGACCGTGATTCTGGAGGGCCGCCCGGCCTGATACTGACCCGCTACCAAACCGGCAGCTTCGCACCGTTCCGACACCGCGGGCCGCCAGCAGGCAGGACGGCGGCGGCTTGGACGCCAGGCCCGCCATGCCGTGCGGCCAGGGAACGCTCCGGCGTCAGCGGCTGCGCCGGCCGCGGTAGCGGGCGGACATGGCGGCCGCTGCGCGGCCGGTAGCCAGGCTCGGTGCCGGGGGGTGGTCTGGTGCGGGCCGCTGGGCCGGCCGTGCGGCGCGTTCGGCTGGCTCGCCGGCAATGGAGCGCAGCAGCGGGGAGCCTGGACGCGCGGTGGCGGTCAGTGGGGTGATGTTCGCCTTCCGCAGCAGGGCGCGCACGTCGCCGGCTTGCGGGGGTGTCTGCAAGGTGATTACCACGCCGCTCGCGCCGGCCCGGGCGGTCCGGCCTGACCGGTGCAGGTAGGCCTTGTGCTCAGCCGGGGGATCCGCGTGGATGACCAGGTCGATGCCGTCCACGTGGATGCCGCGCGCCGCGATGTCGGTCGCCACCATGACCCGCGCTTTGCCAGACGCGAACGACGCGAGATTCCGTTGCCGGGCACTTTGCCCCAGGTCGCCGTGCAGCTCGGCTGCGGGTATCTGCACTGCGGCCAGCTGGCGGGCCAGCCGCTGCGCCGAGCGCCTCGTCCGGGTGAAGATCAGCGTCCGGTTCTTGCCGCCGGCCAGGGCCGTGAGCACGCCTGCCCGGTCCGCGGGCGTGACCGTGAGCAGGTGGTGGACTATTTCGGCGGGTGCGGCAGCCGCTGGGTCGGCAGCGTGCCTGACCGGGTTACGCAGGAAACGCCGCACCAGCACGTCGACGTCGTGGTCGAGGGTTGCCGAGAACAGCATCCGCTGGCAGCCCGCCGGAGTCGAGTCCAGCAGCCGCCTCACCACGGGCAGGAATCCGACGTCGGCCATGTGGTCGGCTTCATCGATCACGCTGACCTCGACGTCACCAAGGTGACAGTGGCCCTGCTCGATAAGGTCGGCCAGTCGGCCTGGGCAGGCGACGACGATATCGGTGCGGGCCCGCAGGCCGGCCACCTGACGACTCTGCGGCGTGCCGCCGAAGACTGTCATCACGCTCAGCCCCACGGCTTCGGCCAGGGGCACTATCACGGCGTGGACCTGGTTTGCCAGCTCGCGGGTCGGCACCAGCACCAGGCCGCGCGGGCGGCACGCCATGGTGTGACCTCCGGCCAGGGCGGTGACTAGCGGAATGCCGAAAGCCAGCGTCTTGCCGGAACCGGTCCGGGCCCGGCCGAGCACGTCGCGTCCGGCCAGCGCGTCCGGCAACGTGATCGCCTGAATCGGGAACGGGGCGATGATGCCGGCCCTGGCAAGCGCGCCGGCTACCTCAGCGGGAACACCGAGCGAGGCGAAGGTGACTCCGGGTGCGAGGGCGCCCGGCTGATTATGGTGCCCGCGGCGGGCAGCATCGGGTGATTCGATGGGCAGAGCTGACAAGAGAAGCATGTCCTTCGGACTGTGATGGCCGCATCGTCGTGAGGCCGCCACATCCGTGGAAACCAGCTCGGTCACCGAGCGACATACGACCGGCGCGCCTTGGATGGCTGCGCCGCAGGATCACAGCCTACCTTGTGCCAGGATCCGCCGGGTCGCTGGGACGCCCAGCGACCGAAAGATCGTCGCGGCAAGCGACCGCGTAAGCCCTCGTGACACAGGAGAAGCAGGGACTCGGCGGTCGGCGTCGGACCATCGTGTCCCGTGCCGATGCAGAGCTTGGTTACCCGGCTGGCCCAGTAGAGCTGGTCCGCCACCTGCGGCACGATCACCTGAGGCGCGCCGGCCCGGGCGGCCGTCGTGGTCGTGCCCGCGCCGCCTCGCGCAGGGGCATGCTGCCGAAGCCCACGTACACGGGCGGCGTACCGGCGTTCAGGAACGCCTCCAGGCCAGCCGGGAGCGGGCGCTCGTCGGGCCGGATCCACGCGCCGGTCTGCACCACGTCGCGGATGCCAAGTTTCTCGGTCACCGACCGCGCGCCGGCCGCGGCCCGGATCAGGCCGGTCGCCACGACCACGTCACTTCCCTCCGCCGCCGCGGCGACCGCGTCGAACTGCGCGGCGACCACCCCGGCCGCCAGGTCCGCCGCCGACGGCGTCTTCCCGGTGAACACCTGGCGCACCATCTCGTGCACCGACTGGCCGGCCGGCACCAGCGGCACGCCCACGCCGGCCAGCAGGTCCGCGAAGTCCGGCGGCGCGCACACTCGCACGTCCGCGCCGAGTGCCCGCAGCGCCACCGCGCGTCCCGCCATCGGCTCGACGTCTCCGCGTGACCCATACGTTGACAACGACAGACGCACGTCGAATCTCCCTGTTCCCCAGGTTCTGGTCTGGTGTTTCCGCAGGTTCCGGTCTTGGCCGACAATTCTGAGGCACGACCAGGATCTTGCCGCAAGCCCACCGGTGCGCTATGCGTTGACAGTGGCAAGGAGCGAGATCTCCTTGCCCTTTGCCTTGTTTCGTCCGCTGTGCACGGACAGGAGGATCTCCCCTGAGCCGCGCGCCGTCTCATTGCGCGACGCTGATAGCGCCGCAGCCGGGTCGCAGGCCTGATCGGGCAGGTCAGCCCAGACGCCCCAGGTTCCTTCACCGTTCGAGGTAGGCTGGCGTGAGATTACTAGCAAGTTAATTCTGGAATCAGGGAACCTTGGCAACGAGCTGGACGTTCCTCACCAACCACGCCCGAGTACTCCTGTGCATCTCACGCGACCCGGGGATACGGTTGCGTGACATCGCGGACAGGGTGGGAGTCACCGAGCGCAGCGCCTACGGGATCGTGCTGGATCTGGCCGAGGCGGGATACATCCTCAAGGCGAAGGACGGCCGCCGCAACCGCTACCGAGTCCAGGCGCACCTGCCCTTGCCCGAGCCCAGCAGCAGAGAGCGGACCGTGGGCGAGGTTCTCGCGCTGCTAGCCGGCAGCGATCCGCTCCCGGCAGGCCAGCAGTGAGCATCCGGCAGTCTCGCGACGTCCACGGGTAGCGCTCTCGCGACGGAAACGGGTCGTGGCCGATGGCAGGGAGCCGATCAGTGCCGGGCTATTGCTGCGCCGGCCCCGGGATAGATCCGCCCGGCATGTTTCCGGCGCCGCTGCCCGGCTGGCAACGGTGCCTGTCGAGGCGGACAGCATCGGGCAGCGGACGCCGCTGGCCCACCCCGCGCGTTCGAACACGCGGATGAGCCCGGCGGACAGGTCGAGCTGACCGCGGTCAACGCCATGCCGCGCGCACGACGGGTCGAAGTGGTGGGTGTTATGCCAGCTCTCTCCGAGCGACCGGAGGGCCAGCGGCCACAGGTTGGTGGCGCGGTCGTACCGGCGGGTGGTGAAGGGCCGACTGCCGAGTAGGTGGCACATGTCCTGGCAGGCGCGCCTGCTGATGGTCTCATGACTGCCGGCCGGGCCGGGTGCGCGGGCCGGCCGCCGGTGACTCCCGGGCTGGCGGGTTCTGGCAGCGCCAGGCGTGCCCCGGACATCTCACCGCTATCGAAGCCAAATACCGGAAATTTGTTGCTAGTATTATGAGACTAGGGTAGTGTCAGTGCCAAACGCTGGTCTCCGTCGGCGATGACGGCCAGCCACCCGGGGTTACCGGGGGAGTCCATGTCAAGGGTCCGGTCACAATGATCGCCCGCTCGTGGCCACATTGGAACCGTGTCCCCGGCCGGGGCTGGCGCTGACGGCGCAATCGGCTCCTGTTTCACTTCATTCGCTAAGGGGTTCTCCGTGCCCGAGTCAGCTAGCCCCGGACAGCCACGAGGCGCGCCTGATCGCGGCCGCCCGGCGCAGACAGTCACCCGCCAAAGTCGCAACGTGGCTCCTCGCCTTCGGGAGGAGCGCGGTTACCTGATCGCAGTCCTCAGCGGCCGCCTCGATACCACGCGCGCACCGGCAGTGCGTGAGCAGCTTCTGGGTCTGCTTCGCCCCGCCGCCAGCCGGCTGGTCCTGGACCTCACGCTCGTAAGCCACATCGACGCCGTCGGGTTGGCCATGCTCGTGGGAACAGAACGCCGCGCCCGGCTGCTAGGCGGGTCCCTGCGCCTGGCAGCGGCAAGGCCTGCGGTGACCATGGCGGTGCATGCCGCCGGGCTGGACCGGCTACTCGACACCTTTCCCACGGTCCAGTCGGCGGTCGGCAGGCCGGCCCGTGCCT
>JBOHCP010000423.1:0-5073 GCA_050698875.1 Streptosporangiaceae bacterium
CGCCCGAAGGGGAATGGTGCTGGGCCACCCAGGCCGCCGAGGCCCTCGTGCAGATGCGGGCCCTGGCCGCCGAGGCGATCGCCCGGGGCAGGGACGCCGTGGATCCCGCCGCGCTAGCCGGGCAGGTCACCCGCTACCACTCCGCCGCCCTGACCGGGAAAACCCAGACCGCCGCCCGCGCCGGCAAGCTGATGAAAAAGCACAACGCGCTGGCACGGCGCCTGCTCGACCGGCAGGACGACTACCTGCGCTTCACCCGGGACTTCCGGGTGCCGCCGGACAACAATGGCTCCGAGCGCGACATCCGCATGATCAAGGTGAAACAGAAAGTATCCGGATGCCTGCGGACCCTGACCGGCGCCCGCCAGTTCTGCGCGATCCGCAGCTACCTGTCCACCGCAGCCAAGCATGACATCCCGAGCCCTACCCGTGAGTTTTGGACGCCGCGCAGACCCTGTTGGCTAATTTATCTGCGACACGCCGTGTTCGATCGGTGACTTTCTGCCGGCTCTGGTTGATGATCACCGGTGCGGCTGGCTTCCCCCCTTCCCCGTTCCGGCTGCAGAATCGGGTCATCATGTCGATGCAGCCTCGCCCGTGGCCGGAGGTGCCGGCCGGTACCGCCCGGGTGGCCAGGAGGGCGTTCCCGAAGGGGGCGCTGCCGATCCGGGCCCGCGACCAGCTGGGGTCGTGGTACGACGATGCGGTCTTCGCCGGCGCCTACGGGGCGCGGGGGAGGCCGGGGATCTCCCCGGCGCAGCTGGCGATGGTGACGGTGCTGCAGTTCACCGAGAACCTGACCGGCCGGCAGGCCGCCGGCGCGGTGCGGGGCCGGCTGGACTGGAAATACTGCCCAGGGCCTGGCCCTGGAGGATGAGGGGTTCGACTTCAGCGTGCTGAGCGAGTTCCGCGCCCGGCTGGTGGCCGGCAGCCTGGAGGCCAGGATCCTGGAGGCGCTGCCGGGCCGGCTCAAAGGGCTGGGCCTGGTGGCGGCCGGCGGGCCGCAGCGCACCGACTCCACCCGCGTGTTCCTGGCCGAGTACGGCTGGACTGCCTCCATGGGGGCGTTTCTCGAGGTCGTGGCCGCGCGGATCCAGGCCCACGCCACAAGCCTGCGAGGCCTGGCGGCCCGCGACCCGCTGTTCGCCCGGATAGTAGCGCAAGGAGGAGCAGACAACCTTGACACCGCCCTGGCCGAACTCGCGCACGTCACGTAGCGCCCACTGCGGCATGATCGAGCATCTGGTGTGGGGGCGTCCCGGAGCCGTCAGAAAACACGGCTCAGCAGCCGGCGGCTGAGTGACGGCATGCACCGAACGGGCGCATCTGCGCTGGCGAACCACGCAGCCAAACGCGTTCAACACGCGCGAAGAATCGGCGTTCCGGCGTGGCGGCAGCGACGAGACACGAAACTGGCCAGACTCAGTGCGCTGCGAGGCTGACCGGTCATGCGGTTTTGTCTTCCGGTTCGATGCCATGCTGACGCAGCAGGGCGCGAAGGCGGTCCAGTTCCTCGCTCAGCTCAGCGCACCTTTCGGCAAGGTGGGGCAGGCTGGGGTGCGCGTCGGCCCACTCCTGCTGGTGAGCGACTTTCTCCGCGAGCAATCTCCGTTCCTGGCCCCGCAGCGAGGCGGCCTGCTCGTATTCTTGGGCATCGGCGGCGGCCAGCTTCTGGCCGCGGACCCGCTCGATCTGCTGGTCAACCTCGCGTGTCTCGGCTCCCATACCCACCCGCTGCTCAGCGGCCGACAGCCGAGACTCGATCGCGTTGATGCGGCCTTGCAGCTGAGCTAGCAGCAGGCGCTCGCTCCGGCCCACCAGACCGGGCCGCAACACAGCACGTGCGATCGCCAGCTCCTCCGCCTGCCCGCCAGGTAGCAGCTGGACCACCTGCTGACGGACCCGAGCGAGGTCCGCGCCCAGCCTGACCAGCACCTGGGCGGCGACGCCCTCGCCCTCATGGATCAGGCCCAGCAGGATGTGCTCGGTGCCGATGTAGTTGTGCCCGAGCTGCAGGGCCTCGAGCCGCGAGAGCTCGAGCACCTTCTTTGCACGCGGGGTGAAGGGAATGTGCCCGGACGGAGCCTGCTGTCCCTGGCCGATGATCTCCTCGACCTGCTGCCGTACCGCCGCCAGGCTGATGCCAAGCGACTCCAGTGCCCTGGCGGCTACGCCCTCGCCCTCATGGATCAGGCCCAGCAGGATGTGCTCGGTCCCGATGTAGTTGTGGCTGAGCATCCGGGCTTCTTCCTGCGCCAGGACGACAACCCTGCGGGCCCGGTCGGTGAACCTCTCGAACATCCCTTGCTCCCACTGCCGCGCAGCCGCTAGCCGCCCGCGCGGACAGTGACTGGAACCAGCCCTAACCGCCGCAGCCGCAGGCGCCGCCGCAGCAGCCGCCGCCGCCCGCTCCGGACGACCGCGAGGGGGCCGCGCTGGCGCGCCCGCCGACCGCGACCGTGGACAGCAGCTTCACCGTGTCGTCATGGCCCTGCGGGCACGTAGCGGGCGCCGCGGACTCGCTCATGGGGCGGGTCCGCTCAAAGGTCTCGCCGCAAGCGCGGCAGCGGTACTCGTATCGCGGCACAGGCGCAAGTCTATCCGCTCAGTCGCTGATGGGCGACGGCTCGGCGGCCTGGACGGCCGGGACGGGGCCAGGCTCGGTGTAGTAGAACTGCTTGCCGCGCAGCAGCGAGACCAGCGCGCCGAGCACTGACATGGCGGCTGCGGCGCTGAACACGATGATCAGGCCCTGGTGGAACGGGCCCGAGATCAGGTGCGGGAAGAACTGCCTGCCGGTGAGGATCGCGGCGTTGTGGGCCGGGAGCTTCGCCAGCGAGCCAGTTGGCGCCAGCATGCTCTGCACGGGGTTGTAGCCGAGCAGCGCGGAGAACAGGGTGCTGACCGGCGGCAGGCTCGCGATGTGCGCCGCTATGGGGCCGGACACGCCCTGCGCACGCAGGCCGCTGGTCAGCGTCCGGGGGAGTGAGGCTGCCAGCCCGGCGATCATGAGCGAGAAGAAGATGCCGATCGATAGCGACATCCCGGAGTTCTGGAAGACCGACCGCATGCCGGAGGCCGCGCCCCGGTGCCGGGCCGGCACGCTGCTCATGATGGAGGACGTGTTCGGCGACGCGAACAGCCCTGAGCCAATGCCGTTGCAGAAGATCAGCGCGGCGAAGGCCGGGTAGGGGAAATCCGTAGGCAGCAGCATCAGGCCAGTGAACGCGAACGCCGCGATCAGCAGTCCGGCCGTGGCGAAAATCCGGGAGCCGAACCGGTCCGAGAGGTAGCCCGAGACCGGGCCGGCGATCAGGAACCCCGCAGTGAGCGGCAGCATGTAGATCCCTGCCCACAGCGGCGTCACCGTGTAGTCGTAGCCGTGCAGCGGCAGCCAGATCCCGGCCAGCCAGATGACCAGCATGAACTGCAGGCCGCCGCGGGCAATCGAGCCCATCAGGCTGGCCGCGTTGCCGGCCGCGAATGCTCGGATCTTGAACAGGCTCATCCGGAACATCGGCTCGGCGATCCTGGTTTCCGCGATGCCGAACACGATCAGGACGGCGGCTCCGCCGAGCAGTCCGGTGAGCACCATGGGGCTGGTCCAGCCGGTGGCGTGTCCGCCGTAGGGCTGAATGCCGTAGGTGATCGCGGCCAGCAGGCTCGTGGCGCCGACGGCGAACAGGATGTTGCCGGCCCAGTCGATCTTGGCGCGCTTGGTCGTGGCGAGTTCCCGCAGGCTGCGGTATGCCCAGATGGTGCCCCACACGCCGATCGGCACGTTGATCCAGAACACGCTCCGCCAGTCCCAGGCGGCCAGCAGCCCGCCAAGCAGCAGCCCGATAAACTGGCCGGAAATCCCGGCGATCTGGTTGATGCCGAGCGCCATCCCGCGCTGGTTGGCCGGGAACGCGTCGGTCAGGATCGCGGCCGAGTTCGCGATCAGCATGGCCCCGCCGAAGGCCTGCACCACGCGCCACAGGATCAGCCATAGCGCGCCGTGCCCGCCGATGAACGGGTCGAACGACAACGCGATCGACGCGACCGTGAAGACAACGAACCCGAGGTTGTAGATCTTGACGCGGCCGAACATGTCGCCGAGCCGGCCCAGCGTGACCACGAGCACCGCCTGCACGAGCAGGTAGCCCATGATCATCCAGAGCACGTAGGTGATGTTGCCGGGAGCCAGCGGGCTGAGGTGAATACCGCGGAAGATGGCGGGCATCGCGATGATCACGATGGAGCCGTCGATGGTGGCCATGAGCATGGTTAGCGTCGTGTTCGACAAGACCGTCCACTTGTACCGGTCGGAGATGTCCCCGGCCCGGTCGTTCGCTCGCAGGCCCACGACCTCCAGCCTACCGTCGGAAGGTTGCTTGCTAGCAACTACCTACCTGACCGGCTGACGGTGTCGGACGGCGGGACAACCCCAGGACAACCCCCCGAACGCTCGAGGCACAATAACGCCGACACCGACGGTGATTAGGACGACACGGCGCGTTATTCACTTGCCCGGAGATAGCTCTGTGCGCGGCGCGCCGGCGGCCGGGATCTGTCACGATCGCGGTGCCGCAGGCCGGCGTGTGCGCCCGTCGGCGCGACTCGCGCCAACGGCCGCCCGCCGGCCCCCCCGAGTGCGGAACGGACCCGCGATCGTGAACTCCACCCGCGTCGCCACGAGGCACGCCAGCAACACCAGCGCGCCCCGCATGGTGATCACAGCCCTGGCGCTCACCGTGCTGGTGGCCGGCGTTGCCACCATGCTGCACGCCGCGGGTGCCCGACGGCGGCCCGCCACCCCGATGACGGTCCGGGCGCGCCAGCCTGCCGCCGGGGTCACGGTCCTCCCCGGATCGCCCGCCGCGACCAGTGCCGGGCTGGCCACCCTGCTGTTCGCGCGGACGCCGGCGGTCGTCGTCGCCAACGCTGCCAGCCCGGCTGACGTCGCCGCCGCGGCAGCCATAGCTGGCCGGGCACACGCACCGCTGCTGCTGAGCCCGGCTCGCCGCAGCGCCGGGGATGCCAAGGTGCTGCAGACCGCGATCCGGTCGCTGCGCCCCGAGGCCGTGCTCG
>JBOHCP010000424.1:0-5066 GCA_050698875.1 Streptosporangiaceae bacterium
GGCTGATGCTGCGCGCCAGGATCGTGCTCGCGGCGGCAGGCACAAGACGAACGCGCGGATCGCCGGCGAGCTGGGCTGCAGCGAAGCGGTCGCGCAGATCTGGCGGCGCCGGCTCACCACCTGCGGGATACCCGGCCTGTCCGGCAGGCCCCGGTCAGGGCGGCCCGAGGTGCACGGCCGGAGCGCGAGGCTGGCGGTCATCGCGACCGCCACCTCGCTGCCGCCCGCCAGGGAGTCGCAGTGGTCGCAGGCGATGATCGCCGGCCACCTGCGGGACCGGGCCCTGGTCATCTCGCCGGCCACCGTCGTCCAGAATGCTGGCCGAGGCCAGGCTCCGCCCGCACAAGGTGCGGGGGCTGGCTCAATGGTTGGGCGTCCTGAGCCGCCGGCTGCTGCGCCGCGGCGACTTCACCTCCCGCGACGAGCTGGAAGCCAGGATCTCCGCGTTCACCGTGTGCTGGAACAAGAACCCCCGGCCCTACAAGTGGGCCTACGACGCCGACGCCGAGCACGCCCGTTACCTCGAACGCCACCACGGCACTGAACCCGCACCAGCCCCCGGAAGCCGCATGACCGTAACAGCCGGTAATCAAAAACCAGTCAGGATCTTACGATGCGTAGCGCTAGTCGCGCGCTCCCGGAGGCACGACCCACTCGACCGGCTGGCCGGTCACCTCCGCGATCCTGTCGTAATCCCCGTCATAATGCAGCACGGTCAGCGAGTAGCGCCGCGCCGCGATGCCGTACACCAGCCCGTACCGCATCGTGCTGACCGATGACGAGCGCCGCCGCCTGGAAGCTGCCGCGGGCCGGTATACGTCACCGTACCGGGACGTCGTGCGAGCCCGGATCGTGCTGTACGCCGAGCGCCTGGGCAACTGCCAGATGGGCGCCCCCTGCTGGATACCCCGCGCCAGGTGGTCTCCAGGTGGCGCAAGAGATTCTGCGACCAGCGCCTGGCCGGGCTCAGCGACCTGCCCGGCGGAGGACGCCCCCCGGCTTTCCCCCTGACGTGGTGGTCGCGGTCAAGGCCCTGGCCTGCGAGTTGCCCGCTACCAGCGGAGCACCGCTGGTCCGGAGCCGCGGCTAAATGGCTTTCGCGTCTGTGGTTTGCGCCCCTACGATGCACACCGCCGGCTAGGCAAATCTGCGCGGAGCCCGTCCTGTGATCATTGCGTCAACCCGCTGCCACGAAGATCGAGCGCCGAGGACGGTCGGTAGTAGATGGCTGATACTCCAGATGCTGTAACCAGGCCAGTTGCCGTCGTTACAGGTGTCCCGCGCCGGGCTGGAATCGCGGCCGCCGTCGCTCGCGTGCTCGCCAGTTCCGGCTGGGATGTGGCAATGACCGGATGGCCTGCCTTCGACGAGACCGTGTCCTGGGGCGGCGATACCGGGGTGCCGGATATGTTGGTGAGCGAGGCGAAGGCGGCCGGCGGCCGCGCGGTCTACCTGCCTGCTGACCTGGGCAGCGTCGAGGCAATACCCCAGATCTTCGACCGTGCGCAGGGCACGCTTGGGCCGGTCATTGCACTGGTGGTGGTCCACAACTACGAAACCGAGGCCAGCGCTGGCCTGTTTGATGTGACGCCAGCTGAGTTCGACCGGTCCATGGCAATCAATCCCGCGCCACCCTGTTCCTCGCGGCCGAGTTCGGGCGGAGGTACTCCGGGCCCAAGGGCCGCGGCCGCATCGTCACGTTCACCAGCGGGCTCCCGCTGAAAGGCACGATCGCCTACGCGGCCAGCAAAGGCGCGATCGAGTGGATCACGATATCCGCCGCAGCGGAACTCGCATCCGCCGGCATCACCGTCAACGCCGTCAATCCCGGACCCAGCGACACCGGCTGGATGAGCGAAGAACTCCAAGCCTGGCACGCGGAGCAGAGCCCGCTCGGGCGTACCAGGAAACCAGCAGACACCGCGGAGCTGGTTGCCTTCCTGTGCTCCGAACACAGCGGCTGGATCACCGGCCAGATCCTCAGCTCAGACGGCGGCTGGTCGACGCTACGTGGATAGGTGATCACCAGTCTGGAGGAACCCCTAGTTGGCTCGTGGCAGCAGGCCCGCGGCAGAAGTTCCGATCGATGCACCGCTCGTTCGCCGCCTCATTGGGAGTCAGTTTCCCCGGTGGTCAGGGCTGGCCGTGCGTCCGGTTGAGTGCGCTGGCTGGGACAACATGATCTACCGGCTCGGGGCTGACCTTGCCGTACGACTTCCCCGGCGCCGCTTCGGTGCTGATCAGACGGAGAAGGAGCATCAGTGGCTGCCAGTGCTAGGGCCGCAGTTGCCGGTCCCGGTCCCTGTGCCGATCGGGGAAGGCATGCCCGGCGGGGGATACCCGTGGCGCTGGACGGTGTGCCCCTGGCTGCCGGGCGAGGTGGCGGCCTTGGCCGCCGTAGCTGACATGAGCCGGGCGGCGATGAGCCTGGCTCGGTTCGTTCGTGCCTTGCAGGCGATTGACCCCGAGGGCGGGCCGGTTAGCACATTCCGTGGCGGGCCTCTGGCTGACCGCGATCGGGTCAGCCAGGCTGCGGCTGCCGCGCTGCAAGACAGTCTCGATGTCCGCCCTGTGCTGGCGGCATGGGAGGCTGCCGTCGCAGAGTCAGCGTGGACCGGGTCGCCGGTATGGGTACACGGTGACCTGCATCCAGCGAACCTGCTAATCAGCAATGGCGAGCTGACCGGGGTAATCGACTTCGGCGCCCTGGGCGTGGGTGACCCGGCATGCGATCTGATGGTGGCGTGGACTTACTTGTCAGCCGATGCCCGCCAGGTCTTCCGCAATGAGCTGACCGTCGATGATCCCCCCGTTCGCAGCCAGTCGAGGCAATCGGGCACGGGGCCGGGGCTGGGCGTTGCATCTCGGACTCATGGCAGCCGCCGTCTCGGCTGACAACGCGTTGCTTGGCAACATAGGCCGGCACGCGATCGCCGAGGTCCTGTCCGATACTGAGCAAGGCGGCTACTGAACAGGTTCAGATCAACTCGGCCCGTTCCCTCAGCCACGGCAGCGCTGGCCACCAGGCGAAGCACGCCAGCGTCCGGGCCGTCCACTCCCATTTCTGGCTGGCACAGTCAGCGGGGGCCGTTCATCGAAACGGATGTTGGTGACGTTCACGGGCTGGCCCGTTGTCAGCTCCCGCAGAGCCCTGCCAGCCAGGCCGCGGCGGGCCGCTGGCCGCGTCGCGCTGCACGACCGCGCCCCGACTCCAGCCGATCCGCAAGTGACCCTCGTCGACGGCCTAGCGCGCCGCCTGCGCGAAGGCGATCGCCTCATGAACGGCCGCTTGGTGCTTGGAGCTGAAAGCTGCCTCCCCCGACCGCCACGTGGCTCAGATTCGACCGCGGAGTGCGTACGGGACCAGATACCAATCCCTACGGCACATCAAACGGGAAGAGTCGATCGGTTCACCGCAGCGAAGACTGGGCAGCGCTTTGGGCCGGATGATAAAGGCAATAGAGCGCCGCCGGGACCATTGCCAGGGCCAGACGGTAAGGCTCGCCGCGTTGGGCGCTCGAGCAATGCTTGAAACCTGTGGATCGTCCGAGAAGGGCGAGAGAAAGGGGTGTACCTTCCCGGTGATCGAGTCGTAGAGGTTCTCAAGCAAAGGCTGGCGCTGGAACGCCGGCTGGGAAGGCACACCCATGCTTACCGTAGCCCCTGATCCGGCTGGCCGGGACAGCCCGGCGCCGTCGTCGCTGATCGATGAGATCGTGGGGGAGGGCGTGCGGCGGATGCTGGCCGAGGCGCTGCAGGCCGAGGTGGACGCCTATATCGCGCAGTTCGCGGCCGAGGGGGATGAGAACAGCCACCGTCTGGTGGTCCGTAATGGCTATCAGCAGAGCCGGGAGGTGCTGACCAGCGCGGGCGCGGTGGAGGTGACCGCGCCGCGGGTGAACGACAAGCGCACCGACCCGGCAACCGGGGAGCGGATGTGGTTCGCCTCGGCGATCTTGCCGGCCTGGGCGCGCAGCCAGCGACACCGCGCGTCGGCGTCGGCGCCGGCGTCGGCGTCGGCGTCGGCGTCGGCGTCGGCCGGAGCGTCAGCCCGCGTACGTCAGCACGAGGTCGCCCACCCGGGGGAGCGCCATCTCGATGTGCCGGGCTGCGCCGCCGCGTACGGTGCGGTACGCCCTGACGACCGCGGGCTTGTCCGAGCCTTCGGCCATCGCGTCGGTGATTGACAGCAGCGACTCCGCGACCTCCTCGGCGCGCTTGGCGAGGTAGTCGCCGAACTCCGAGCCGCCGGACGCGCGGAAATCGGCCCAGTGCGGCTGAAGCCTGGCAGCGATCTCTGGCAGCATCGATTCCACGGTCTGCCGGACGTAGCCGGGTGCGAAGCCGCTCACGGCCTTGTACGCCAGCCTGACGGCGTTCCCGGCGATCCCCGACTTGTCTGCGAGCTCGGCATCGATAAGCGCGAGGCTGTCGGCGATCACCTGCCGTTGGATGTCCGGCGCGAGCAGGATCTCCGGTAGGGTGGCTTGCATTGGCGATTCCTTCGCTGCGTCGCTGGCTCGGGGATGGATCCGCGCCCGCGCCCGACTGAGCGTCGGAAGGTCGGCTAAGGCCGGACAGCGGATCATTTCCGGATCAGGGCGCGCTCAGGCTACCGCGGCCGGGGGCGCCGCGCTCGGTGTTGAATGCTGGTGACGATGGTCAGCGAGGCGCTGCTGTGTTCGGCTGGCCGTCAGCGCAGGGGCGCGACTGCCGGGCTCGTGCTGGCCAGGTCACCGGGCCGGATAGTGCCGGGCTGCACCACCGTGGTGTTCATCCCGCGCAATCGCAGCCGCCGGCCGACGCGGGAATTGACAAATCTCATGGCGTCGGCGCCGAACCGCTCGACGAACTTCGCGCAGCCGAGATGCGGGGCGTCGCTGACCTCCAGCACGGCCTCGCCGACCGCGAGCAGGCTGCCCGCGGGCAGGTTGTCGACGCTGATGTCAAGGTCGACATAAAGCTGATCCCCGGCGAGCGGCATCCGGTCCGTCCTGCCCGCAACCAGCTCAGCCACCCGCGCGTTCATCACGGTCACCTGCCGCTGCGGGTCTGCTGATCCGTCC
>JBOHCP010000425.1:0-5063 GCA_050698875.1 Streptosporangiaceae bacterium
CCGGTGGAACAGCGTGTGGTCGACGCCGTGATAGGCCACGTCGATCCGGGTCGGGTCGGCTGCGAGCACCCGGACGAGCTCATCCCTGGTGGCCTTCGACGGCACGATCAGCCTGGTGGCACGGCGGGCCGAGGTGCGGATCGCCGCCTTGTAGAAGGTCGCGATCACCGGGCTGTGCGCGTCTGGCTCGGTGAAGAAGGTCAGGTCGTGGATGGTGACGACGACGGGCTTGTTCGGCCGCAGCGGCATCGAGTAATGCGGCGAGTGCATGACGTCCGCCTCGACCTGCTGGGCCACCAGCGGCAGACCGCTCTGCTCCCAGGCCAGCCTGGCCGGGCGGTGGGCAATGGCCGGCGGCCCGGCGACGACCCTGGCGTTCGGCACCAGCAGGCCGTATCGCTCCTCGTCGGCCCGCTGGCACGCCACCGCGAGGTCTGCCCCCGCCGCGTCCAGGGCGCAGACCAGCCCGTCCACGTATCGGCCGAGAGCGCCGCGGTCAGCAGGCACCGCAGTCGCGTCAATCAGCACACGAGGCGCCACTGCCGGTCACGTTCCTTCCCTCTGATTAGCTTGTCCCGGCTATCCAGGCCGGTTCCTGCCACGTCGCAGGCGAGGCAGCCGCGAGTAATCCCAGCGCGGCCTTCTCCTACCAGACCCATCGGACCCTGCCCGAGCAGCCCTGCCCGAGCGGCGTACCCGGCCGCACCACCGCACGGCCCGCGCCCGACATGCTCATCCGAGGACGTAGTGCGCCGGGACAAACGCGCATCACCAAAAGCCCCGCCCTGGATGTCCCGTCAGATCCGACCCTACGCCCTCGGCAGCGCCGGCGCGCCGCGGTGCGGGCGCGTGTTCGGCCTCGCCCGGGAGTGTTCAGCCTGGCAGCTCCTGCAGTTCGGCTCGGCTGCCCGCGCCGACCGGCCGTGCCGCCTGCCAGCGGGGACTTCGACCAGGTCCGGGGTGCCGCCGCCCGCGGTCACGCCGCCGCCCTGCTCAGCACGACGGGACAGGCTGGCCGGACTTGATGGCCTGCAGGTCGCTGATCGCGCTCGCGAGCGAGCTGATCTTGACCAGCCGCAACCCGGCCGGCACGGCGCCGACGGTGTTCGCGCAGTTTGCGGCCGGGGTCAGGAAGATGGTCGCGCCGGCCGCCCTGGCGCCTGCCATCTTCTGCTGGATGCCGCCGATCGGCTCGACCACGCCGGTTGGCTCGATCTCCCCGGTGCCAGCGATGAAGCGGCCGCCAGTAAGACTGCCCGGCGTGAGCTTGTCGACGATTCCCAGCGCGAACATCAGCCCGGCGCTCGGCCCGCCGATGTCGGCCAAGTTGATCTTCACGCTGAACGGGAACTGATAGGCCGGCGACCCGAGCTCGATCCCCACGACGGGCTTGTTCCCGATGTCCTTGGTCGGCAGCGTGACGGTGCGGACCGCGCCGCTGCGATCGATCGTCAGGCTGACCGGCGCGCCGGGCGTGCGGTCCCTGATCATCGTGACCACGTCGTGGTGGCAGCCAGCCGGCGTCCCGTCGACCGCCGTGATCTTGTCGCCCGGCCGCAGCACGCCATAGGCTGGCGTCCCCTTGACGGTGGCCGCGATCGGATCTTCCGCCGTGAAGCCGATGTTGAGGTAGCACAGCGCCGCCGCGGTGGCATCCTGCTGAGATCCCAGCATCTGCTGGGTGTCCTGCTGAATCACCTGCTGCTGGCTCTGCCCTGACGAGTAGATCTCGCTGGCCGGGACGACCGCGTCATCGGGCGTGAGCCACGCCCGCAGGGCGCTGAAGATATTGAAGTCCGTGCCCGGCCCGCCGGTGTACGACACGGTCACCAGGTTGAGGTTGCCGGTCGCGGGATACGTACGGTGGCCGGTGATCTGGATGAGTTCCTTGCCGTCGGGCTTGGCCAGCGTGTTGAGGGTGGGACCGGGGGTCAGCGCAACGTAGGGCACCGACACCACGGCCGCGACGGCGAGCGCGGCCAGCACGCAGACTCCGGCGATCAGGAGCGTGACGAAGCGGCGCGACATGCCGGACAGCCGATCGCCCACCAGCGGGAGCCTAGGCACCTTCGACCCACTCGCTGGTACCGTCGGCGAAGAACTGGTGCTTCCAGATGGGGACCGTGGCCTTCAGATCGTCGATCAGCGCATGGCACGCGCTGAACGCCACGTCGCGGTGCGCTGCCCCCACCGCTGCCACCACGGCGAAGTCGCCGACCTGCAGGTCACCGGTCCGGTGCGCGACCGCCAGGGACACAATCGAGTGGCTTGCGGCGATCTTCTCGGCGACCCGGTGCAACTCGGCCGCCGCGGACGGGTGAGCGCTGTACGCCAGCGCGGTCACGCCGTGCCCGTGGTCATGATCGCGCACTGCGCCGATGAACACGACGACGGCGCCGGCCGCTGGATCCGCCGCCGCGGCCTGGATCTCATCGACCGAGAGCGGCTCGGAGCGCAGCTCGGTCATCCTGATGACGGTCACGATGCCAAAGTTACAGGCAGCTGGCCGTTACCCGGCCGGTGCGTCAGGAGAGGCTGCCCGACCGCTCCCGCGGGCCCCACTACCCGGGTAGTCTCAGGAGCCCCGGCGACGGCGGCGGACCTGGCGGACGATGGCCGCGGTGCCGATGACGGCCACGGTCGCGCCCGCGGCGGTGATCGTCGCGTCCTTGCGGTCCAGTCGGCGGCCGGCCACCGCGTGACGCCCGCCGCGCTGGTCAAGCAGCACCTGGAGCGCCGCCGCGTTGTCGTAATCCGGCTGCCAGCCTGCCTCGTGCAGGGCCTTGCAGTCGACCACCCACGGGTACACCACGTATCGCAGGTCGGACACCGGCGCCGGGGTGATCCCGGCCCGGTGCAGCCGCTGCGCGGTGGCGAAGGTCAGGCCAGGCGGCAGCTCGATGCGGCGCAGCCCAGCGATCTCTTCCAGCTCATCCTGCTCGAGCCAGCCCTCGCTGCCGACCGCGAATGCACCGGTCACCCGGCCCGTCGCGGCCAGTTCCAGGGCGGAGACCAGGTCGTCGACGTGACAGAACTGCCAGCGCGCGGCGCAGCCCTTGACCGCGAGCAGCCTCGGCGCTTCGAAATGCCGGGTGATCAGCGTGTCGATCCCGTCGCCGACCAGCGCCGCCGGGCGGGCCACGGTAATCTGCAGGCCCAGGTGCGCGCGGGGCGAGCGCTCGGCCAGGTGCTCGATCTCCAGCAGGTCGCCCACCACGCTGTCGTCAGAATCCTGGCTCAGCGGCGCATCTTCCGGCAGCGGCACCGAGTTGCCGGGGCGGGCGCCGTAGACCATGGCGCTCGTCACCAGGACGACCCGGCTCACGCCGCCGGCCGCGGCCGCGGTCAGCACCGTCTGGACCCCCCGCACGTTGAAGGCGCGCCTGCTCCGCGCGTCCGTATCCGGCGACATGTCGAGGTCGGTGTGCACGATGACGTCGACGCCGGCCAGCCTCCCCGCCAGCGCGGGGTCGCGCACGTCGACGATCCGCCAGGTCACTCCCTTCACGTCGCCGCGGGTGCCGTCGATCGCCACGACCCGGCCGACCAGATCCGAGCTGGCCAGCCTCGTGGTCAGCGCCAGGCCGAGCCCGCGGGCCGCGCCAGTAATGGCGACCACCGGCCGCGGTTCTGAGCCCGTGCGCGCGCCCTGCTCAGTATCGGCAGGCTCGGGGGCAGCGGGCTCGGTCGCGGCCGGCCGGGTCAAGGCGGGCCAGCCCGCACGGTCTGCCGCCACCCGGCTGGCGGGGTCACCGCGGTCAGCCGGGGTGGCCGATCCGGCGGCTGGGCTGCGCTGACGGCGAACCTGGGCTACTCGGTGGCTCACGGGTGACCGCTCCCGGTATAGCTTGGCGTGTGTGGACCCTTCCATCCTGCCCGATGGGCCAGGCCGGTGACTGAGCCTCCCTTCGGCTTCGGGCCTCCCGGCGGCGCTGGATCGGGTGATGACCCGGCCAGGCCCGGTGGTGGCGGTGCGGGCGGGCCCGGTGCGGGCGGGCCGAGCGGCCCGTTCGGCGGCGCTAACCCGATGGGGGACCCGCAGCAGTTCGCCGAGGCGCTGCGCCAGTTCGCGGACCTCATGTCCTGGCAGGGCGGGCCGGTCAACTGGGACCTGGCCAAGAACATCGCGCGCCAGGCTGTCGCGCAGAAGGGCGACGCCAGCATCCTGGCGACCGACCGCGCCAAGGTAGTCGAGGCCCTGCGGCTCGCCGATCTGTGGCTGGAGGAGACAACAGAGCTTCCGAGCGGGATCAGGACCGCGACCGCCTGGAGCAGGTCGGAGTGGGTCGAGGCCACTCTCCCTGTGTGGTCCAAGCTGTGCGACCCAATTGCGGCGCGCGCGGTCAGCGCGATGGGCGGCCTGCTCGGCGACGACCCGGCGAGCGTAGCGGGCGGCCTGCCACCAGAGATGCAGGCGGTAGTCGGCGGGCTTGGCGGCCTCGGCGGCCTCGGCGGGCTGACCGAGATGATGCGGCGGATCGGCGGGATGATGGTCGGCGGCCAGGCGGGCGCGGCTGTCGGTGCGCTCGCTGACGAGGTGGTCAGTTCCACCGACATCGGGATACCGCTAGGTCCTGAGGGCACCGCGGCGCTGCTGCCTGCCGGCGTAGCGGCCTTCGGGGCCGGCCTGGAGGTAGAGCCCGACGAGGTGCGGCTGTTCCTTGCCATCAGGGAAGCCGCCCATCACCGGCTGTTTGGTCACGTGCCGTGGCTGCGCGCGCGGCTGTATGGCGCCGTCGACGACTACGCACGGGGCATCACGGTGGACGCGTCGGCGCTGCGGGACGCCATGCCGCAGATCGACCCGACCAACCCCGAGGCCCTGAACGAGGTGCTGTCGGGGACCGCGCTGTTCCAGCCCGAGGACACGCCGACGCAGCAGGCGGCGCTGGCGCGGCTTGAGACGATGCTCGCTCTCGTCGAGGGCTGGGTAGCGACCGTCGTCGCGGCCGCCGCCACACACCGGCTGCCCCAGGCAGGGGCGCTCGCCGAGGCCATCAGGCGGCGGCGGGCTACCGGCGGTCCGGCGGAGCGGACATTCGCTACCCTGGTCGGCCTTGAGC
>JBOHCP010000426.1:0-5050 GCA_050698875.1 Streptosporangiaceae bacterium
GGCGAAGGCCGGCGACGACGCGCGCAAGCGCCGCCGGGTGGTGCGCAAGAAGCCGCCGCCCGGCATGGTGTCCTGGGGCCGCCCGACATTCGAGCGGCTCGTCGCGGCCGAGCCCGAGCCGCTGCGGTCCAGCTTCGCGGTCAGCCACGCGATGCTGCTCAACGTGATCGGCCGACCGGGCAACGCGTTCGCGGCCATGAAGCACCTCATCACCGACAGCGACGAGGACCGGCCCGCGCAGCGCCGGCACATCCACCGGGCCATCGCGATCTACCGCACGCTGCTCGCGGGCGGCGTGGTCGAGCGACTCGACACACCCGCAGCCGACGGCCGCTGCGTCCGCCTGACCGTGGACCTGCAAGACGACTTCGCGCTCAACCAGCCGCTGTCGCCGCTCGCGCTCGCCGCCATCGAGCTTCTCGACCGCGCGTCGCCGGACTACCCGCTCGACGTGCTGTCGGTGGTCGAGTCGACGCTCGATAACCCGCGGCCGGTGCTGGCCGCGCAGCTGTTCCGGGCCCGTGGCGAGGCGGTGGCCGCCATGAAGGCCGAGGGAATCGAGTACGACGAGCGGATGGAGCTGCTGGAGTCGGTGACCTACCCGATGCCGCAGGCGGACCTGCTGCGGGCGGCCTACGACATCTACGCTCGCGGTCATCCGTGGGTGCGAGACCACGAGCTGTCGCCGAAGTCGGTGGCCAGGGACATGCACGAACGGGCCATGACGTTCGCCGAGTATGTCGGCTTCTACGGGCTCGCGCGGTCCGAGGGCCTGGTGCTGCGCTACCTCGCGGACTCCTACAAGGCGCTGCGGCAGACCGTGCCCGAGGAGGCCAGGACCGAGGAGCTTGGCGACATCATCGAATGGCTCGGCGAGCTGGTCCGGCAGACCGACCACAGCCTCATCGACGAGTGGGAGAAGCTCCGCAATCCCGTGCAGGAGGCCGAGCACCTCGCCGCCGACCGGCCGCCGGCGCTGACCGCCAACAAGCGCGCGTTCCGGGTGCTGGTGCGCAACGCGCTGTTCCGGCGGGTGGAGCTCGCAGCGCTGCGGCGCTATGACGAGCTGGGCGCGCTGGACGCGGGCGTGGGCGCGGGCTTCGACGCGGCGGCGTGGGGGGCCGCCCTCGAGGACTACTACGCCGAGCACGACTCGATCGGGACTGGGGCGGACGCCCGCGGTCCCGCCATGCTGATCATCGAGGAACTGGCCGGTTTCTTGTTGGTCCGGCAGATCTTCGACGACCCCGCCGGGGATTACGACTGGGGTTTCTCGGCCACCGTCGACCTGGCCGCCTCGGACGAGGCCGGCGTCGCCGTCATCACCGTGACCAGCGTGGGCCAGCTCTAATTGACTAACTAAGAAGACCGCCGGCGACAGGGCGTTACGGGAGTAGCAAACGACTACTCCGTAACCGTCAGGACGCCGAACACTAACGCTGATATTCGATGCGTACTCCAAAGTCACGACTTGGGCGTCTGAGAGACGGAAGGTATCGGTCGACGCACAGCTTCTGCGGTCAACAGGCGGGGTCGGCGCCTTTCGTCAATTCTGTCGGCAGCATCGGCCTGCCCGCCCTTACAAGGCGTGCGCGGGCAGCAAGGCGAGGACGTGCACACCCACCTCGTGGCGGGGGGACTGCCGCTGCCCCGGATCAACAGCTCAGGCCTGGAGCAGCTACGCCACCTGATTCCGCTCGGCTACGTCGGCCTGATCTCTTGGTCGGTCTGGCTGCTGCGGTTCACCTTGTCCCGCGTGTACCGGCCGGTGAAACCAGGCTTCACCGCGCGCACATCCGTGGTCGTGCCGTCCTATCGCGAAGATCCGGAGATCCTGGCCCGGTGCCTGACCTCGTGGCTCGCGGAGGACCCGACGGAGATCATCGTCGTTCCCGACACCAAGGACGTCGAGGTGATCCAGATGCTGCGCCGCGTTGCCTTCCTCGATGACCGGCTGATAGTCCTCCCGTTCCGGCACACCGGCAAGAGGTCGGCGCTCGGCGTCGGAATACGCCAAGCCAGATACGAGATCCTGGTGCTGTGCGATTCGGACACGCTGTGGGAGGGCGGCCTAATTGCCGCGGTGCTGGCACCGTTCTCCAACCCCAAGGTCGGCGGCGTTGGCACCAGACAGAACGCCTACCTGCCGAAGACCAGTGTCTGGCGCCGCGTCGCGGACTGGATGATCGACGTCCGCTACCTGGACTACGTCCGGGCACAGTCCCGTGCTGGTGCCGTCGCGTGCCTTTCCGGCCGGACGGTCGCATACCGCCGCGATGTGGTGCTACCGGTGCTTGAGCACCTGGAAGATGAGTTCTTTATCGGTCGCCGGTGCGTGGCCGGAGACGACGGCCGGCTCACCTGGCTTGTGCTCAGCTCGGGATACAAGACCGTGTACCAGTCCACCGCGCGGGCGCAGTCCATGTTCCCCGACACGGGCCTGGCTTTCCTGAAGCAGCGCCTGCGCTGGAGCAGAAACTCCTACCGTTGTTACCTCACGGCCATGTGGAAGGGCTGGTTGTGGCGGCGGCCGTTCATCTGTCAGCTCAGCGTCCTGCAGGTCTGCCTCACACCGGTCACGATGGGCTTCGCCATGACCTACCTCGCGATCTGGGTGCTGCACCCCGCCGTGTACGTCTCCGTCATAGCCGTCGCGTGGCTGCTTCTCGGCCGCACCATCCGGGGATTCTCGCATCTGATGCAGCGGCCAGGCGACATCTGGCTGCTGCCGCTCGTAGCGCTGATGACGATCGTCGTCGCGCTGCCGGTCAAGACGTATGCCTTCCTCACCATGAACACGCACGGCTGGCTGACCCGTCGCGATGACCTCATCGGCGGGGAGGCCCAGTCCGCGACATCGCTGCGCTGGGAGAGCTGACGTGACCGGGAACGCCAGTCGTCAGCCGGGGCCCAGGGTACGACGCCGGGGCTATGTCGTCGTCCTGGCGCTGGCTTTCTTCGTGTGCCTGGGCGCACTGCCGGTCATCCTGTCAGACTTGCACCTGAAGGTCAGCACCGCCCTTCCGAAGTCGAGCAACGGCATCCGCCTGCTCAGTGCGCCGAGCGCGCTCCCCGCCGTCCCGCTCCCCGCCGTTGCCAGGCCGGTCGATCCCGGCCTTGCGCCGGCGACCTTCCCGCAGCTCGGAGAGGCGGAGGAAGCCGCTGCGGTCACAGCCGAGGACAACCGGCTGCGGACCATGTTGCACGATTCGTACCACGCTTTCTCCCCCACAACCGTCGATTACCCTGGAGCGCTGGGCACGCTCGTGCTGACATCCGAGTCGCACTACGTGTACACGGCCGGCGCCCGCTATCTTGTGCCGGGCCAGTCCGCGTTTACCGCCGCCGACCTGATCCGCTACGGCGCGCTGGTAAGGCTGCCGGAAGGCGGGGCGCTCCTGCGCGAGAACGTCTTCGTCGGCAGTGGCACGAGCCTGGATATCTCGTCGTCGCAGGTAAGCGCGATCTACCTCGACCAGACCCCGAACGGCTCTGCGTCGATCGTCGCGTGGGGCGGCCGCCTGGACTTCCAGGGCACGCCAGGTGCTCCGCTCACGGTGCTGGGCTGGGATGAGAGCACCATGACGCCCGCCTCTGATAAGGGCCTCGGCCGACCATATATCCGCGCCGTGGCCGCGCCGATGACCTTCGAGTATGCCCGGGTCTCGTCGCTCGGCTTCTGGAGCGGGCGGACAGGCGGCGTCGCCTGGACCGGGCTCTCGACCCGCGACAGCTCTGGCGGAGCGACTGACACCACCTTCACCGGCAACACTTACGGCGCGTTCGTCAGCCGGAGCGAGAACACTCACTTCACCGATGACCTGTTCGAAGCCAACCAGCTGGATGGCCTCCACATTCACCGTTACACGGTGGACGCGACCGCGACCTTCAGCGCCGCGGTCCGCAATGGCACCAACGGCTTCCACGTCGACCGCGCGGCGACCGGCACGGCGCTGCAGGACGACGTGTCCGTGCACAACGGCACCAACGGGTTCCTGGTCGACGGCCGTCCGCTGGTGAGCACGGCATCGCCCTCGGGGTCTGCCACCTCGGCCGCGTCGGGTACCCGGATCGACGACAGCGCGGCGCTCAACAACGCCCGAACCGGAATCCTGGTCGAAGGCGGCTATGGCACCGTGCTCAAGGGCAACGAAGTGTGCGCCAAGCTCACTGCCATCGCGCTCCGCCTCGGCGCTGCCGACGCGATTGTGGACGGCAACGACGTCCGCTGCGCGCCGCGGACCGGTGTCAGCGTCGGACCGGTCGCTCCGGGGACTCTGCTCTACGGAAACTCTGTCTCCGGCGCCAGGATCGCGGTGCTGGTGACCAGCGTCGGCGGCACTGTGCAGATTGACAAGGGCCTCATCACTATGGCCCACATCTTCGGCATCTCAGTCCGTGGCGTGAACTCTGTCGTTACCGGCCGTGACAACGTGATCTCCGGGATTGGCTTCCGGACCGTCGACTCTCGGTCCGATGCGAGGGTCCCGCACCTGACCGGCACAAACACGACGCACTGGGAGTACGCCCACAGTGGCTCGGTTCTGACCTACCTGGAGTTCCATCCGCTAGCGGTCCTGTGGCTGAGCATCGCGACACTCGTCATGCTTTGCGGGCTCTGGGTGCGCCGACGGCGTGCGCCGCTGCATCCGTACCCGGAGAGCACGCGGTGGCGCGGTCATGACGCGGCCGTGGAGCCGGTCCCCGTGCCGCTCGGCGCTTACTCCGCAGCGCCGAGCCGGTCGACGCCCGCGAGCACTCCTGTTTCGCTGCTGACGGTGACGCCGGCCGGCACCCGACGGGACGGCACCCGCGTCAGGCATGGTCGTCACGCCCGGCGGGACACTGGGTTCGAGGTCACTCGTGCAGCGGGCGAGCAGTTCGACACGCTCGAGCTCCCGCTGCCGAGCGCGCCACCTTCTGTCGCCTTCTCCTATCGCTGGCTCGACGGCGCGGCGGAACCAGCTGATGCTCTCGATCCACATCCACCGAAGTCGGGTCGGGAGCACACGAGGTGATGACGTCTGACGGTAGGGCAGAGGGCCTTTAT
>JBOHCP010000427.1:0-5045 GCA_050698875.1 Streptosporangiaceae bacterium
GTCGCGGGCGTCGCCGTCGACCAGACGGTAGCGGGGATGATCGTCATAGGACTTCCGCACCCTGCCGTACTTGGAGAAATTGTCCACGCCCACCACGCTGTAACCACGGCTGAGCAATTCCTCGACCAGGTAACCGCCGATGAATCCCGCCGACCCGGTTACCACTACCTTCTGCATCGCCTGCCTAGTCTTCTCGGTTGTCTTTTTCTGCCATGCCGGTCCGCCTGCGCAGTTCCTCGAGCGTGAGCTGGCGACCGAAGGCCAGCCGGTACCAGCGCAGGTACCTCGGGATCCACGCCGCTACCTGGAAGTTGGACATGCCGCCCTGGCGCTCCAGCCAGATCGTCGGGATCTCAGCCGTCGGCAGCCGCAGCCGCTTAGCCTTGGCAGTGAGCTCGATGCCGATCTCGAAACCGTCGCGGCTGTCGATCCCGACCGCCTGGACGAAGGCGGCCGAGTACGCCTTGAACGAGTTGGTCGCGTCCCTGGTGCCAACCCGCGCGGCCAGGTGCAGGCTGCGCCCGGCCAGCGCCGACAGCATGCCCTTGACCAGCGGTCCGCCGACCTGCTGGCCACCCGCCATGTAGCGGGAGGCCGCGGCGACCACCACGCCGCGCTCGATCAGGCGGACCAGTTCGTCGATCTGCCGCGCGTCGTCGCAGCCGTCGGCCATCGTAACCACGACGACCGGGGTCGAGGCGTGGTCGATGCCGTACCTGATCGCGTTCGCCGGCCCGCGCCCGTACGTGCTGACCAGGCAGCGCAAGCGGGGCTCGGTTTCAGCAAGGCGCAGCACAACCGCCCTGGCGGTGTCCTCCTCGAAGTCGACGACGACCAGCGCCTCGCAGGGCAGCATGACGGACTCGAAGATCCGTTCCAGCACCGGGACGATGCCCTCGCCCTCGTTATAAGCCGGTATGACAACCGACACCCGCAATCCGCCTGGCGCGGCTGGCACCGTTCGCCGGGCGATGTCGTCCGCGATGCTGTCCTGGCTGGCGGCGCGGCTCCTGGCCATCAGATCTGCACGCCCTCGCCCCGGATGCCCCAGATATCCACCACCGGCTTGGTGGTGGCCAGGTCGGCATACTCCGGGTGGGGCGCGCCGATGATCAGCAGGTCGCAGGAGTCGACCACCTCGTCCAGCGGGACCAGCGACTGGTCGACGGTTACGTACGGGTCAGTGCAGCGCACGGCGGCCGCAGTAGACGTCAGCACCCGCTTGAGCTTATAGGCCAGGCTGGAGCGGATGTCGTCCGAGCCGCCCTTGAAGGCCATGCCGAGGATGCCCACCGTCATGGACTCCAGGTCGTACCGGCGCGTCAGCCGGTCCACGAGGTAGAGCGGCATGCCCTCGTTGATGGTCATGGCCGTGTGCCCGAGCGCGAAGTTGTTGTTGTTGAACGCGGCAAGCTGCATCGTGTCCTTGAGCAGGCACGGGCCCGCCGCGAAGCCCGGCCCCGGCATGTCCGCTGCGCGCGGATAGTCCAGCATCAGGCCCTGGCGGATGCGCTCGAAGTCCAGGCCGCGATCATTGGCGATCATGTAAAGCTGGTTCGCGGTGGCGAACTTGATGTACCGCCAGACGTTGGTGAACAGCTTGGCCAGCTCGGCCTCTTCTGGCGTCATCCGGACCTGGCGATCGGTCAGCAGCCCGAACAGGGCCGCCGCCCTGCTGTAGGCCTCGTCCCGCCGGGCGGAGATGATCTGCGGCAGGTCGAACAGCTCCGTCATGGCCTTGCCCTCGGCGATCCGTTCCGGGCAGAACGCCACGTCGATCGCGTGGCCGAGCCGGGCCACCACCTTCTCGACCAGGGCGGTCACGCCCGGGTACACGGTGCTCCGCAAGATCAGCAGCTGCCCGTCGCGCAGGTACTCCGCGCACCCGGCGAGCGCACGGGGGACCGCTTGCTGATCGGGATTGAGGTGCTCGTCGACCGGCGTGCCGACCACGACGATCACGTGCTCTGCGGTGCCGACGATCGCCGGGTCCGCGGATGCTACCAGCCGCCCGGCCGCGACAACTCGCTCGAGCATGGCGGCAGCGCCGGACTCCAGGAACGGCATGTGACCGCTGCTGACCTCGCCGACCGCGGCCGGGTTGACGTCGTACACGGCGACCTGGGCGCCACGGTCAGCGAGTGCGATGGCCAGCGGCAGGCCCACGTGGCCGCAGCCCCCGACCACCACCACGTCACGCTCGTATGACTCACTGGGATTCAATGCCACTATGACACCTGATCTTACTTAAGGCCCATAAATTTGTTTTGCCCGCATTGCAGCGTATATGCTGGTCATCCCCGCGGACACCTCGACGCTAGCAGCGTAAGTCAGGTCTCCTAGGTCAGTTGTCCGAGGTGCCCTGGCACTGCCTTCATCGTGCCGTCGGCGACAGTCGCGTTACCAATGCTTCCCCCAGCCGGGGTGACTACCACCTGGCCGGGGCACCCGCGTGCCCGGCGGCCAGAACCAGACGTGGAAGCCGGACCGGGCCTCGCTGGCCGTGCAGATCGACTGCGGTCGGAACAAGAACTGCCATCGCAGCTCCCGGTAGCCGCCGACACAGCTCCGCACGCGGGTCCGGTCGGCGTAGGCGACCACTCCCACGGCGTCGAACCAGGCGCTGGCCCTGATGGTGATCTCGATCGGCTTGCCATCGGCTGCCCTGGCCAGCGTGCGCACGAGCTGGGGCAGCTGGGGAACGCCGTAGTACTTGGCCGGCGGATCGCTCGGATTGTCCTGTCGCTGCGGCACGATCGCGGCGACGACCGGTTGAGCTCGTCCGGGGCCTGAACACCGACGTGGTGCACCTAGCTGCGGTGACCCATACGCTCGTCGTGGTGCTGGCAGCAATGCTGGCGAAGGGACGCGCGACCGGCCGCGCGGCGCTGGTCAGAGTGTTGATCACGGTAGGGGCCGTGCTCGCGCCGTAGCTGTCCCCGGGGATCAACATCCTCATCTCGTCCCCCGACCACATCGGCAGCTCCGTCCCGCTGCTCGTGCTCTGGTGATCCTGGACCGGGTCAGGCCGCGCTGGTATGTACCGGTAGTTGCGGCGGTGCTGCTCGGCTGGCGACCTTCGCGGACACCCTGGTGATGTTCATCGGCGTGCTGCCGCTCGTGCTGGTCTGCGCGGTGCGGGTCATGCGGGCCGTCAGCGTCGGGGGACAGCTGCTCAAGGCGCACTGGTACGAGCTCGGCCTCGGGGCTGGCGCACTGGTCGGCGGCGGAGCAGCCTGGCTGGCGCTGCACCATCGCCCGGCGGATGCCTTTGCTCTCTGGCCGACGACGGCGCACATCATCACCAGTCCGGCTGTCCTGCCGCACCACCTGACTATCGCCGTGCAGGGACTGCTGCTCGGCGGTGCCGACTTTCTCGGGCATCCGCCCGGCGGCGCGACTGCCGTGCTGCTGCCGCACCTCCTCGGGGTTGCGCGGGCCGGGCTGGGCGTGCTCGCCGCCCTGGCCAGGTTCACCCGTGGCAGAGACCTGGTGGACGACCTGCCGGTGCCGGCCGTGGTGGTCAACCTGGCGATATACGTCCTGAGCACGCTCGCCGTCGCGGTCTACTACAGCCGGGAGATAGCCCCGGTCTTGCCGTTCACCGCGGTGCGCGCCGCGCGGATGCTAGCTGACCGGGTGCTCGCGGTCAGGATCGCGCCCGCGGTGCTGGTCGTGATCCTCGCCGGTCATCTAGGCGTGCTCGCCCCGCCCGTGGCAGAGTATCCGGGCTTTACCAACTCCAAGGCAGTGCGCGCGACCTTTGGGCGGCCCGCGGACGACTATCACGCGGGTCCGTACCAGGTCGTGGTCTACACCAAGAACCTGATGGCAGACCTGCGCTAGCCGCTCGCCGAGACAGCCCCCCACCGGGTGCTACCCGCTGCGGGTGCGAGGATGGCAGCGGCCACGCCGAGGGAGGTACTCGATGGACGACAAGGAAATCCTGACCACCGTCGACGATCTCATCAAGACCGAGCACGATCTGCGCGCCCGGCTGGCGGCTGGCGAGCTGACCAGCGAGCAGGAGCGCGAGCAGCTCCGCGCCGTCGAGGAGCAACTGGACCAGTGCTGGGACCTGCTGCGGCAGCGCCGGGCCCGTCGCGAGTTCGGCGCAGACCCGAGCGGCTCGGCGACGCGGCCCGCGAGCGAGGTCGAGGGTTACCTCCAGTAGCCGTGTACCGGAGGAGGAGCACGGGATGCGCATCGCGAGGTTCGCCGTCGGCGACGAGGTCAGGTACGGCACCGTCGACGGCGACGCGACCGCCTGCGCCGAGCACCGCAACGGTACGGGCGCGGGCGCGGGCGTCGGCAGGCTGACCGTGACGGAGATGTCGGGTCACCCGTTCGGACCGGTGGCAGAGGTCACGCTCACCGGCGCGCGGTACCCCGTTGCCGACGTGCGGCTGCTCGCGCCGGTGCTGCCCAGCAAGATCGTGGCAATCGGCCGGAACTACCTGGAGCACGCCAGGGAGCTGGGCAACGAGCCGCCCGCCGAGCCGCTGATCTTTCTCAAGCCGTCGACGGCGGTGATCGGCCCGGCCGACGCGATCGTCCGTCCGGACCGGCTGTCGCAGCGGGTCGACTTCGGGGGTGAGCTGGCAGTCGTGTTCGGCCGGCTGTGCCGGGACGTGGCACCGGCCAGGGTGCCGGAGGTGATCTTCGGCTACACCTGCGCCAACGACGTCACGGCCCGTGATCTGCAGCCAGCGATGGCCAGTGGGCGCGGGCAAAGGGATTCGACACGTTCTGCCCGCTGGGCCCGTGGATCGAGACCGACCTCGACGTCGCCGACGTGCGGCTCACCACCACCGTGAACGACGAGGTTAAGTAGGACTCGCGCACGTCGCTGCTCATCCACGACCTCGCCACGCTGGTCAGCTACGTGACCGCGGTGATGACCATCCTGCCGGGCGACGTGCTGCTCACCGGTACCCCGGCGGGCGTCGGCCCGCTCGTGGCCGGCGACAGCGTCTCGGTGTCGATCGGGGGCATCGGCACGCTCACCAATAGGGTCGTGTACAGCGACTGAGAGGGGAAGCGGG
>JBOHCP010000428.1:0-5042 GCA_050698875.1 Streptosporangiaceae bacterium
GCGCAGGTTGAGTGCGCAGGTGACGCCCTGGTCGTTGATGTGCAGGGTGCCGGTGGCGTCCAGGAAGTGCCGCCAGATCTTCTCGGGGGTGGCGTTCTGGTACCGGTTGAGCTTGAGGGCGAGCAGTCTTCGCTGGTGCCGTGGCGGCCAGCTCGGGCGGCGTGCCGATCCGGGCGCCGCGGGCGCGGGGCCGGCCGCGCTTGCCGGTGCGCGGCGGGGCGGGCTCATACAGCGCCGCGTCGCGGCGCATCCGGGAGGTGACGTGGGTGCGGGGCAGGGCCGCGCCGGCCAGGCACGCGTACGCGTGCCTCTTAGAGCGTTATGTTATGTTATTGACCGTCAAAGACCGCGGTGCGGTCCGGCCTGGGTATACGTGCGCTAGCTGCGGTTCGGCCACATCTGCTCCGCACCTGCCGGCAGCGGCACGCCGAACGCATTCAGCACGAAGGAGATGAGCGAGTAGTACCCGCACAGCGCGACGAGTTCCATCGTGCCCGTGTCACCGAGCAGGTCACGCGCGGCGGCATAGCTGGTATCGGCCAGCCGGCCCGTGGTCACGAGCTCGCGCGCGGCGGTGTGGACGACCCGCTCGTCGGCCGCGGTGAACAGCGGGTCCTCGCCGCGGCCAATGGCGTCCACCACGACGTCGGGGACGCCGGCCTCGCGAGCCAGACGTGCGTGTGCCAGCCACTCGAACTCAGCCCGCCAGTGACTGGCAACCGTGACGATGGCGACCTCGGTCAGCCGTCGCTCGATCGAGCTCTCGAAGCGCAGCGCGGCGCCTAGCGACGCCAGCGGCCCGCCGACGTCCGGGGCGTACACGAATGCGTTGAAGGGTCCAATCAGGCCGCCGGTGTCGGTCACGACATGACTGCCGCGGGTACGCACGATCAGGTCCCACACAGCCTGGCCCGTCGCGGTCAGGTCGTCGCGGCGTAGTTCAGGTAGACGGCTCATAGGCCGACCTTACTGTCCGGGTCAGTACGAGCGGGGCAGCCCGAGCACGTGTTCGGCCAGGTAGTTCAGCACCATCTCCTGCGGCACCGGGGCGATCCGCAGCAGCCGAGCCTCGCGCCAGTATCGCTCCACGTGGTACTCACTGGCGTACCCGTAGCCGCCATGCGTCTGCAGAGCCGCGTCGGCGGCGGCGAAGCCCGCCTCGGCGGCCAGGAACTTGGCCGTGTTGGCCTGCTCACCGCTCGGGAGCTGCTGGTCGATCCGCCAGGCCGCCTGCCTGATGACGAGCTCGGCGGCCGCTAGCCGAGCATGCGCCTCTGCCAGCGGGAACGAGACGCCCTGGTTAGCAGCGATGGGGCGGCCGAAGACGACGCGGCTGCTGGCGTAGCCGGCCGCCCGGCGCAGCGCAGCCCTGCCGATGCCGAGCGCCTCCGCCGCGATGAGGACCCGTTCTGCGTTGAGCCCGTCAAGCAGATAGCGGAATCCGCTGCCTTCCTGCCCTACCCGATCCGACTCGGGGACGTACAGGCCGTCGTAGGTCACCTCGCACGAGGCAACCGCATTACGGCCGAGCTTGCGGATGGGCCGGATGCTGACCGCCGGGTCCCGAAGGCTCGCCATGAGCAGTGTCAGGCCGTCGGTACGGCGCGCGCAGTCGGCCAGCGCGGTCGTGCGGACCAGCAGCAGCACCCGGTCGGATTCCAGCGCCTTCGACGTCCAGGTCTTCCGGCCGGTCACTCGGTACCCGTCGCCTTCGCGCACGGCACGGGTGGTGATCGCGGTCGTGTCTAGTCCGGCGTCCGGCTCGGTGACGCCGAACGCCACGTGCAGTTCGCCCGTCGCCACCAGGGGCAGGTACCGCTGCTTGAGTTCTTCGCTCCCGTGCAGGACTACCGGCTGCATGCCGAAGATCGACATATGGATGGCGCTCGACCCGTTCATGCAGGCGCCCGACGCGGCTACCTCCTCCAGCACGACCGAGGCGGCGGCGATACCGGCGCCGCCGCCGCCATAGCGCGCGGGGATCGCGACCCCGAGCCAGCCGCCGTCTGCCATTGCCCGGTAGAACGCCCACGGGAAGGTGTGCGTCGCGTCGGCGTCAGCCCAGTACTCGTCCGGAAACCGCGCGCAGATGGCCCGGATCGCGGCGCGGATCTCCTGATGCTCGGTGTCCTCGCTGAACTCCACACGCCGTTCCTACCCCATCGCGGCCCCCGGCCGGGAGTAGATCGCGGCCGTGGCGGCAGGCAGCGGCCGGAATCCGGCCCGCAGGTAGAGACCTATGTCGCTGCTGACCTTCAGGCGGCTGCAGCCGCGCCGGGCGAGCCGGTCTAGCCCGGCTGCGAGAATGTGACTGGCGACACCGCGGCTCGCGAACGGCTGCTCGGTCCGCATCGGCCCGACGAGACCGACCCTGGTGACCGGATCGACCCAGAACACGCCGTAGCCGGCCACCCGGCCATCCGCCGCCAGAACCCTGAGGTCGAGGTCTGGCTGGTACAGCGAGCACCGCCGCAGCCGTTCCTCGATGTTGTAGCCGTTGCGCAGCGCGAGCGGGTGCGGTCCGTCCGGCGCGTCGACGCACGACATCAGCTCACAGCCGGGCACGAGCGCGGGAATCGCCGGCCTGTGCCGAGTGTCAAGCCAGCTCGAAACGATGCCCGGGCCGCTCGTCGGCTGGTACCCAGCCGCGGTGACGGCCTCGACCCCGGTGGCATCGTCGGCGCGAACAGGAAGCGTGACTCCGCTGATCGCGGCGGCCTGCCGCAGCGCCTCCCGCCAGGCAGCTGCCGCGTCGTCATCGCGTGCCGGCAGCAACACCACGTCGAGTTGAACGGAGCTCGCGAAGTCGGTGCGCAGCACACCGGCCGTCGGCGCGTCGTCCTCATTAAGCCAGCAGACCTGATCGTGCCGGTCGGTGTAGCTCGCCCGCCGCGACCACCATTGAACGTCGGCGGCCTCCCAGATCCCGCCCGTCGCGGCCGCCATCCTCGCTCGCTGCAGCAGCTCCGTCGCGAGGCGCAGGTATGGCGCGGACGACCACGCGGCGCGAGGGCAGAGTCATCCGGTCAGATCCTGCACCTTCATGGGTTGGCGTTCCGGCGGGCGGCGGCCTCAGGCCAACCTGGATTCAGCTTGACGTGTACAGGGCCGGGCCACCTACCGCTCACTGTCGGCTGGCCCCATCTCGGCCTGCTGCCAGCCAGCTAGCAGCGCGACCTTCTCCAGCCCGGCAAGCCGGTGCCCGATCACCGTGGCCAGGCCGGTGAACGCGGCAGCTTTGCCGCCGGGCTGCAGGCCGGATGGAACACCCCGAGGACGCGCATCGCCTGCGGTCCGGTGTTCTCCAGGCAGTGCCGCAGCCCGGGCGGCAGGTGCAGGCACGTGCCGGCGGACAGCTCGCGCTCGGCGCCGGCTACGTGAGCGACGCCAGCGCCTTGCAGGACCAGCACGACCTCGTCGTAGGGGTGACTGTGCTCCGCCGCCCGGCCCGGCGGGATCTCGCCGACGAACTGGGTGGCCGCCGCGCAGTCCCGGCCGGGGCCGAAGAGCACGCGGAACCTGCGGTCTCCCGTCGTCTCCGCCGGGCAGTCCTGTAGGTCATGGCTGAGCGGCACGCGGGGGCCGTTGGCCGCCGGCTGCGTGTTTCCCTCGGCCGGCGGCGAGCTCGCAGCGGGCAGCGCGACGACGTCAAGGCGCAGCCGCCCGGCTCCGTCCGAGTCCAGCTCGTAGGCGGCGCCAGCCGGGATCCATAGGCCACGGTCGGGGACCAGCGGAGGTCCTGGCGCGCCGTCCAGGTCGAGCCGACCCGAGCCCTCGATCACGAACCAGAGCTCGCCGCCGACCCCCGCAGCGCCGACGTGCCGCCTGCACGGCGGAACCTCGACCAGGGTGCGGACCAGGCCGGATCCGCCCGTTCCGGTGCGGACCAGGACCGTCAGGCTGACGTCGGTGTCGCCCATGCCTGGCAAAATAAACGCGGCCAGCGTGATCGGTCAACATGCGCCGTAGGTGACAACGGCGCGATCGCCGGCGATACGTTGCCGATCAGCGGGCAATCCGCCAATCCGCCAGGTACGTGTCGGGCGGTGCCGGCGCACGTAGCCTCCGTATCCGACCAGCGCGATGAGCAGGACGACCAGTCCAAGTCCGACCTGGGGTCCGCGTGTCAGGCCGGGCGGGTAGATAAGGTAATGCGCGATGAACCGGCCACGGTATCCGCCCTGGCCGCCCCGCCGGAGCAGGTAGTTCTGCAGCGCAGTGAGCGGGCAGGCAAACCCGACCAGTTCCACAAGAGCGAGCACGTCGCGCTGCGCGACAACTGCGCCGGCGCCGCGCCGGATCGGCGTCGGGCGCTCGCTGCCCCAGCCGCGCAGGCCGTAACCGGCCGGGGCGACCGCAGCGGTTCCAGCCTCGCGCTGGAGAAAGTCGCGCCGACCGGACTCGGCTGGGCTACCAGTACTGGGTGGTAGCGCCGGAGCTGTTGACAACCCCTCCGGCCATCTCGGGCTGCTCGAACACCGACTGGATCGCGACCCGGCCGGGTCCCTGCAGCACGAGCCAGACGGACTTGGCCTGCCAGCGAGCCGAGCTGAACCAGTACTGGCCCCGCGGGTACTCGAAATGCAGGTACATCCGGACCGTGCGGTCCTTCCAGATCAGCCCGCCCGGCTGCACCAGGATTCGCTCGCCCTGCTGCAGGTCGCGGATAAAGGTGTTGCCTGGCGCGTGCAGCAGCAGCAGGCCCGGACCGCCGCGGGCGAAGAACCTGTCCATTGTCCGGCCGAGCGGGTAGTGGTACTCCTGCTCGTCGCCCTTCGAGGTGACGTACCAGACCCCGGAGTTCTCCCACTGGTAGCTGACGTTCCCGGTCGCGACCAGGAAACGGTGCTCCACCACGTCGATGGCGTGGTTGTCCGGCAGCGGCACGGCGAAGGTCTCGCCGGGCTCGTCCGCACTGACGGCAACGTGACCGGGACCGGCAGCGGTCATCATGACGAGCGGCATCCCGGCGAGCATCCGGTTCCAGCCGCTGGCCATCTTCATCATGTCCAGCCGCACACTCGGCTCGGAGTGGAGCAGCG
>JBOHCP010000429.1:0-5016 GCA_050698875.1 Streptosporangiaceae bacterium
CGTCACTATCTGAGGTGTCACAGGCACTCACCGCGCAACCCCCACGTCAGGCACCACCCCGGCGGCCACGCCGCGCGAGGCGACTGGTTGCTGCCCACCATGCGGTGGATGTTTCCGGTCAGCACGCTATCGGAAACTGGCGGGAACCAACCAGGAATAACGGGCAGACGGAGGACGGCCAGAACCTGGAGTTCACGGGTCCCTTTCAAGATCCGCACCAGTGCCATGACCTGCAGGTATTACTCTTACGTCGAGCCCGGTGACGGCCCTTTCGATGATCATGCGGCTGAATCTCGCTCGTTCCTTCGATAATGGTGAAGCTTGTGTAGGTCCGGGCAGTTTCCGCAGGTAGATGCCCTGCCGAACCGGCTCTTGTCAGCACCGACTCAGCACCATAAACGGACGGAATCGCGCCCTTCTCCGCCGGGCAGCACGCCCTGAGAGTCACGTGAGAAGGTCGGCACTATGCTTCGGCGGCTGGCACTCATCCTCCTTGGCGCAAATCTGCTGGCAGAGCGAGCGCTCGCCGGGTAGCCGACCCGAACGAGGTTGTTGCGCCGCCGTGCTGTCAATTCAGTGTGTGCTGTATAGTTCAGTTATTGCTGTATCACTGCAGGTTGTCGACCTGGGCACCCTGGCTCGGGTGGGGACCGCGCTGGCCGACCCCACGCGGCGCCGCGTTCTCGTGCACCTGATCAGCGGTCCCGGCTATCCGGCGGAGATGGCCGATGACTTCGGCACCAGCCGCGCCAACTTGTCCAATCACCTGACCTGCCTGCGTGAGTGCGGGCTGGTGACCGCCATTGCCGAAGGCCGCAAGGTCCGGTACGAGCTGGCCGATGAGCGCCTTGCTGGCGCGCTGCGCATCCTGGCCTCGCTCGACCTGCCGGGGACCTGCGACCAGTGACCCCCATCGTCGTAACCCGGAGGTGAGCGGATGTCCCGCGTCCAGCTCTCGATCAACGTCTCCGACTTCGATGCCGCGGTGGCGTTCTACTCGCGGCTATTCGGCACCGAGCCTGCCAAGCTGCGGCCCGGCTACGCCAACTTCGCCATCGACGACCCGCCGCTCAAGCTGGTGCTGAACTCGCCCGGCAACGGACCCGGCGGCACGATCAACCACCTGGGCGTCGAAGTCGGCACCACCGGGGAAGTCACGCAGGCCGAAGCCCGCCTGGCGGCCTCGGGCCTGGCGGTCGATGCGGCGCCCGGCACAATCTGCTGCTACGCGCGCCAGGACAAGGTATGGGCACACGACCCGGACGGCGTGCCGTGGGAGTACTACACAGTCCTGGAGCACGTCGAGACGCCGTGACATCGCCGCTGCCCTGGCCACTGCCGATCGGCGACCGCAAGGAGGATCCTGCGCCTGCCGGACGGTAGCCGGAGTGGCTGAAGCTGGCAAGGCTGGCCCGGCTGCTGTCCTGGCTGACGCTGGCCTGGATGGGCGTCGAAGGCGGCGTGGCGATCGGCGCGGCCATTGTCTCGGGGTCGGTCGCGCTCCTTGGATTCGGGCTCGACAGCGGCATCGAGGCAATGGCGAGCGTGATCGTCATCTGGCGGCTCACCGGCACCCGGCTGGCAAGCTCGACGTCCGAGCGGCGCGCCCAGAAGCTCGTCGCGGTCAGCTTCTACCTGCTCGCCCCCTACATCGCCGTGGAGGCAATCCGCGCGCTGGCTGGCGGTGACCGGGCGGAAACCAGCGTCATCGGCCTGATCCTCACCGCCGGGACGGCCATCCTGGAGCCCGGCCTCGGCGTAGCCAAGCGGCGCATCGGGACCCGGCTGGGATCGTCAGCGACGGCGGGCGAGGGGACGCAGAACCTGCTCTGCGCCTACCTGGCGGTCGCAGTATTCGCCGGGCTCGCTGCTAACACGATGTTCGGCGCGTGGTGGCTGGACGGCGTGGTCGCCCTCGGTGTCGCCGGATGGGCGGTCGTCGAGGGCAGGCGGGCCTGGGCCGGGAAGTCGTGCGCGTGCGAATGCTAGTGAGGCGGTCAGCTGGTAACGGCAACGGCAGCGGACCTCAGTGCCCTGGCGCGGTTCGCCATGCCCCGGCCGCGGCCACAGCGGCCACGATCAGCGCGGTGATCCTGTCGGCCCACCACCAGCCCAGCAACTGGTAGAGAGCCAGGGCGGCCAGCGCGAGGAAGCTGGTCGCCGCACCGATCCCGCTGAGAGTGCCATCACCGCGCAAGGCCCTGCTGTTCATCTGCCTGCCGAGGCGGCGCTTGGCGAGCGCTAGCGGGGTCAGCACCACCAGCGAGACAGCGGCAGCAGCCAGAGGTAGGGCGGACGCTGAGGGATGACTGCCCTGGATAAGGGCCGGGACCGACTCCACCACGAGGACGACAGCGACGACCGCCAGGGCCAGTGCGACAACGACCGCCGACTGCCGTTCCCGCCGGCAGGACACGGCAGGGTTGCGAAGCTCGGCCCGGAATCGCCAGATCAAGGTGGCGGACCCGGTCACATCGGCCAGCACGCCCAGGCCAACCGCGAGCACGCCCAGACTGTGACCACCCAGGCCAGCCGCGATTGAGACAGCACCGGATACGAGACCGAATGCCACGGACAACGTCACGAGCCCGAGCGCTCGCCTGACGCTCTCAGCTCGATCACCCGCAGTCAGCGGGTCAGCAGTCCGCACGCCGGCATACCGTCCCCTCGGCAAATAGCCCGCTAACAGAAAAGCATGGCTCTGCGTGGACCAGAGGTGACCTGGAACGATACTGCTGTGGCGACCGTAGACGATGCGCACCGGCAGGTCATGGTGCGGCGCGGCTTCATCCTGGAGTACCTGACCCTCGCGTGGAACGTCGCCGGCATCGTCGTGCTGGCAATAGCCGCTACCGGCGCGGGGTCGGTCGCGCTGGCAGGATTCGGACTGGACTCCCTCATCGAGATAGGCGCCTCCACCGTCGTGATCTGGGAACTGTCCGGCACCGGAGAGGAACGCCAGCGCCGCGGCCTTCGCCTCATCGGGTATGCCTTTGCCGCCCTCGCCCTGTACCTGCTGATCCAGTCAACCCTGGTGCTCGCTGCGGGCTATCACCCACGGCACTCGCCGCTTGGCATCGGCTGGACGGCGGTTACCGTTGTCGCGATGTTCGCCCTCGCGGCCGGGAAAGCCAGGGCCGGGCGCGCTCTGGGCAACCCGGTGCTCCGCACTGAAGGCCGCGTTACCGCCATCGACGGAATCCTCGCTAGCGCCGTCCTGCTCGGCCTGGTTCTCAATGCGGCGGCCGGCTGGTGGTGGGCCGACCCCGCCGCCGGATACGTCCTGGTCTACTACGCAGGCCGCGAAGTCCGCGAGATCTTCTTCGCCGAACCGGACTAGGGTCGGGTCAGTGGCGGCCCACCGGCCGACGGTACGGGATCCGAGCGCAAGCTCGGGCGCAGCCGACGCCGGGCTGCATTCGCCGATCGGGCCCAGCCAGGCCTGGGCTGGCACGCTCTGACAGCTTCCCGCACCGGCACTGGTCAGGGCGCTTCATGCCGCTGTCCGTGTCGTATGGTCCCGTTGTCGGGATCAGAGGTGGCCTGGTCAGCGCAGCGCGCCGGTGAGATGCAGGCCGATGACCGCGACGGCGAGCTGGGCGGGCACTAGCGCGGCGCCGATGGCGGTGAACTGCCAGGCGCGCAGCCTCGCCCCGGCGTCGCGGGCGATCCGGCGGCAGATCAACGTGGCGACCGAGCCGGTGATGAGCAGTCCTGGTCCGATGGCGGTAGCCAGGATGGCCGCCCACAGCCCGGCCGTCCCGGCTGGCCGCAGCGCCGCGGCGGCCGGAAGGTTGTTCACCGCGGCGCTGAGCGCGGAGCCGGCTGTCAGCTGGGGCGCGAGCCCGCCGCGCAGCGTGATGCCTGCGGCGAGGATGGCGCGGATGGCGGACGCCGCTGCGTACATCGGGATCAGGTCGAGCGCGGCGCGGGCGGAGGGCCGGGCACTGGCCGACCCGACCGGGCCGGTTCCGGCCGGGATCAGCCAGATGGTCAGCGCGCCGACGGTGATGGCGACCACGAGCAGCCACGCGAGCCACGAGCCGTGCAGGTAGGCCAGCGGCGGCAGCGGGACGCTGCGGAGCAGCAGCAGGGTGGTGATGTTGGAGGTGGGGAGCAGGAACGAGGCGGCATTGGCCGTCATCGCGACAGCTATGGCCATGCGGCTGGCGGAGATGCGGTGGCGGCCGGCGGCCTCCAGGGCCACCGGCATCGCCACTACGACCGCCACGTCCAGGTTGACCAGCCCGCCGACCAGGGCAGTGAATGCCAGCACCGAGGCCGCGGCCTGCACGCGGGGCGCCCGAGCCGGAACCATGACACCAGCCACGGTTCGGAACAGGCCGAGCCGGCCTGCCAGCACCGAGCCGGCGATGATCGCGGCCAGTGTCGCGAACGGTCCCAGCGTGTCCCGCGCGGCCGGCAGCAGGGCCTGCGCCCGCAGGCACGCCGCTATGGCCGTCAGGATGACGGCAGCCGTCCACAAGACCAGCGTGAGCCGGTCTCGAGGTGACGTGATCCTGGCGGATACCTCGGACCTTTCTGGCGTGACAGTACGCATGCCTTGCTCCATATGGCTAAACTTGCTGGATGATAACGACAGCGGTGGCCGAGCGGCCTCACTGCAATGTTACACGATAATGTCAGATCCAGAGCAGGAGCGTGAGCGGGAGGACGAGCTGATGGCCATCCCCCGGCTCGCCGAACGCGTCGGAGTCACCGCCAGGGTGCTGCGGTACTGGGAAGAACAACAGCTGATCAGCCCCACCCGCGAGCACGGCAAGCTGCGCTACTCCCCGCGCGACCTGGCCATCGCCGCCCTGATCCGCCGGCTCCTGGACGCCGGCGCCGGCGTTGAGGGGATCCGGATGCTCAAGCGGCTCGGCGAGCGCGACATCCGCCGCGCCGCCGCCGCCGGGGAGGAAGCCGCGCTCGCCGAGGAGGCGCTGCGGATTCTGTATCAGCGCAAGGCATTCCGCGAGGAAACCGGTATGGATGAAGAGCACTACCCGGAAG
>JBOHCP010000430.1:0-5015 GCA_050698875.1 Streptosporangiaceae bacterium
GCGCAGGTCCACGACCACGTCGAAGACCGCACCGCGCACGCAGGTTACGTATTTCGCCTGGCCGGGCGGCACGTCGGCGAAGTGGATGCCGCGGACCACGCCGCGGGCGGAGACCGACATGTTGGCCTGTGCCAGCTGCAGCGGGTATCCGACGGTCTCGGTTAGCCGGTCGGACCGATACCACTCCAGGAACAGTCCGCGGCTGTCACCGTGCTGGGCAGGCAGGATCTGCCACGCTCCGGCGATGGACAGCGGAACGATCTTCATGATCGCACCCCCGGCTGAGTCAAGACTCCGTATTCCTCGTGCTGCAGTAGGTTCAGCAAGTAGGTGCCGTATCCGCTTGGTACCAGCGGCTCGGCCAGCGCGCGCAGCTGGCCAGCGTCGATGAACCCGGCCCGCCAGGCGGCTTCCTCGACGCAGCCGATCTTCAGCCCCTGGCGCTCCTCGATGACGCGGACGAATTCGGAGGCCTGCACCAGGGAAGTGAATGTGCCGGTATCCAGCCATGCTGTGCCGCGATCGAGCACGGTTACCTGCAGTTCGCCGGCCTGTAGGTAGGCCTCGTTGACCCCAGTGATCTCCAGCTCTCCGCGCGCGCTCGGCCGCAGACCGCGCACGATGTCGACGACGCGACCGTCGTAGAGATAGAGGCCGGGCACCGCGTACCGCGACCTCGGCTCGGCTGGCTTCTCGACGATCGACAGAACCTTGCCGTCCTCGCCGAACTCGACGATCCCGTAATCGCGCGGATTTGCTACCGGGTAGGCAAAGATCTGCCCGCCGACCGGCAGAGACCGCTGCCGGAGTTGCCTGCCGAGCCCGGTGCCGTGGAAGATGTTGTCACCGAGCACCAGGGCAACCGGCTCGCCAGCGACGAAGTCAGCGCCGACCAGGAAGGCCTGGGCTATGCCGCCGGGGCGCGGCTGGATGGCGTAGCTGAGTTGGAGCCCGAGCTGGCTGCCATCGCCGAGCAGTCGCTGGAACTGATGCTGGTCGTCAGGCGTCGTGATAACCAGGATGTCACGGATTCCGGCCATTACCAGGGTGGACAGCGGGTAGTAGATCATCGGCTTGTCGAATACGGGCATGAGCTGCTTCGACACCGCCTTGGTGATAGGCCACAGCCGTGAGCCGGTGCCGCCTGCCAGGATGATGCCCCGCATAGCGGTCAGCCTAGTGCCTGTGTCCAGTTTGTCGCGCAGGTGGAGTTCGGCTACGGTGACACTGCTCTTCTGTACCGTCGTTTGCTGGGTGGCCGCGGCCCTGCTCCATGTCAACGCGGCTGCAGAGTGGAGGCCTCGTGGGCATAGGTGCGCTATGCGAATCCTGATCACCGGCGGGGCAGGGTTTATCGGCTCGGCGTACACGAGGGCGCTGCTGGCGGGCGATCTGCCCGGCGCCACGGCGGCGGCGGTGACGGTGCTGGACAACCTCAGCTATTCAGGGAACCAGGCGAACTTGAATCCGATCGCCGGCCATCCGGATTACACCTTCGTACACGGCGACATCTGCGACGTGGACCTAGTCGATCAGCTTATGGCCGACCACGACGCGGTCGTGCACTTCGCCGCCGAGTCACACGTGGACCGCTCGATCAACAGCGCCGCCCCGTTCGTGACCTCTAACGTCCTTGGCACCCAGGTGCTGCTCGAGGCCGCGAGGCGCCGCGGCACGGGCCGCTTCGTGCACGTCTCCACCGACGAGGTGTACGGCTCGATCGAGCGTGGCACCTGGACCGAGGACAGCCCGCTGGCACCTAACTCGCCGTATTCGGCCTCCAAGGCGGGATCGGACCTGCTCGCCCTCGCGTTCCACCGGACTCACGGCGTGGAAGTGGTCGTCACCCGGTGCTCGAACAACTACGGTCCGTATCAGTTCCCCGAGAAGGTTATTCCGTTGTTCGTGACGAACCTGATGCTCGGGCGCCGGGTGCCGCTGTACGGCGACGGCGGAAATGTCCGTGACTGGCTGCACGTGTCCGATCACTGCCGCGGGATCCATCTGGCGCTGCAGGCCGGGCGACCAGGCGACGTCTATCACGTCGGTGGTGGCACCGAACTGACGAATAAGGAACTCACCTCCAGGCTGCTCGAGGCGTGCGGCGCAGACTGGGGCATGGTCGAGTACGTCACCGACCGCAAGGGGCATGACCGGCGTTATTCGCTGGACTGCAGCAAGGCGGCGACCGAGCTCGGCTATCGCGCTCAGGTGCCCTTCGACGAAGGACTGGCGTCGACCGTCGACTGGTACCGAGCCAACCGTGACTGGTGGGAGCCGCTGAAGGCGCGGGCAGGCGCAGGATGACCAGGTGGCTGGTGACGGGCTCGGCCGGCAAGCTCGGTCACGATCTGGTAACGGCGCTGGCGGCGATGCCAGCGGCCGAGGTGGCTGCCCCGCGGCGGCGGGACCTGGACATCACCGACGGCGAGGCCGTTCGGGGCGCCGTCGAAGGCTGCGACATAGTGGTCAACTGTGCCGCTTGGACCGATGTCGACGGCGCCGAGGCGGACGAGTCCGGCGCCTTTCAGGTTAACGCGGTCGGCCCGGCGAACGTGGCCGCTGCCTGCGCGAAGGCCGGAGCCGCGCTGGTGCAGGTCTCAACCGACTATGTCTTCGCCGGGGATGCCTCCGAGCCGTACCGGGCTGACGCGCCGGTTCAGCCGGTCAACGCATACGGCCGTAGCAAGGCCGCAGGCGAGGCCGCGGTCCTTGAGATCCTGCCGGACCTCGGCTATATCGTGCGCACCGCCTGGCTTTACGGGGAGCACGGCCCCAGCTTCGTAGCCAGCATCCTGCGGGCCGCCGCCGAACGCGAGACCCTCGATGTGGTCAGCGACGCAACCGGGCAGCCAACGTGGTCCTATCCGCTTGCGCTGCAGATCGCGTCGCTGGGCAGTGCGGCTCTGACTGGCCGGGCGCGGCCGGGCATATACCACGGCACCGCATCAGGCAGTACCACGTGGTATGGTCTGGCTTGCGCGGTGTTCGAACAGTCGGGCCTCTGCTCTCACCGAATTCGACCCGTGACGAGCGAAAACTTTGCCCGCCCGGCGCGGCGCCCGGCTTTTAGTGTGCTCGACCACTCAAGCTGGGCACAGGCGGGCATGAAACCCATGGCCGACTGGCGGCACATGCTGACCGATGCGCTCGGCCGACCGTATTTCGCCGAGCTTCGAGAGGGCCTGCGATGAGGCTCACAGTGCTGACGGTGCTGACGGCCGTGATCTTGCTAGCCGTCATCGCGGAATTGCTTCGCCGTCGTCAGTTGCGCGAGAAATACACCGTGCTGTGGATGGCCGTCGGCTTCATGGTCGTGTTGTTCGGCTTTTTCCCAGGCCTGCTTAACGCTCTGGCTAGAGCGGTCGGCGTAGCTTCAGGAGCTAGCCTCGTGCTGTTCCTTGGCGTGGTGTTCTTGCTGCTGGTCTGCATCCATTTGAGCTGGGAGGCGAGTCGGCTCGAGGAAAAGACCAGGACCCTGGCCGAGGAAGTGGCCCTGATCCGGGCGCAGCTCACGGAGCGGGAGACGGTCCATGATCGATGACCAGCGCGTGCTGATCATGATCCCGGCGTGGAATGAGGCCGCCTCGATCGGCGAGGTCGTCGCGGAGATCCGGGGTGAGCTGCCGGAAACCGATGTGCTGGTGATCGATGACGGGTCGAGCGATGACACAGCGCTGGCAGCCCGGCAGTCCGGCGCGGTAGTCGTGCGGCTGCCCTTCAACCTTGGCGTTGGCGGCGCACGACGGCTGGGCTTTCGGTATGCGCAGGCCCACGGGTACCAGATTGCCGTGCAGATCGATGCGGACGGTCAGCACGATCCGCGATATGTCCCCAAGTTGATCGACGGTCTGCAGGAAGCGTCCCTCGTCATCGGGGCGCGCTTTGCCGGCGAGGGCGATTACCGGGCGGGCGGGCCCCGCCGCTGGGCGATGATGCTCCTGTCGTTCGTGCTGTCAAGAATGGCGAGGCAGCGGCTCACCGACACCACGTCCGGGTTCCGGGCCTGTGACCGATCGCTGATCGAGCTATTCGCGCAGTGGTATCCGGTGGAGTACCTTGGCGACACCGTCGAGACGACCGTCCGGGTCCTGCGCCTCGGTTACAAGGTCCAGCAGGTTCCCGTGGCGATGCGGCAGCGCTTCGGCGGGACGCCGAGCAAGTCGCCGGTTAAGGCACTGATGTACCTCGGCCGGGCTTTCTTCTCGCTGGTGCTGGCCGTCACCCGCCGATGAAGCTCGCGACGCGAGCCGCCGGCCAGCTACCTGTTGGGACGCTGTCGGTAGGCGCAGGGCTGACCGTGCTCGGCGTCGGCTCGTACGCTCATCTGGCCATAGCAGGCCACGAGCTGACGATCCGGGGCATGGCGTCGATGTCGGTGCTCTGGGCCATCGTGAGCTGCCTGGGCATTGGCTTGTTCTTCCCGGTCGAGCAAGAGCTGATCCGGCATGTCGCGGCGCGTACCGTCGGGGGCGAAGGGGTCGCCCCGGCTGTGCGCCGCGGCAGCGTGCTCGCGGGGGGCGTGCTGCTGATCGTCGTCATTCCGGCACTCGCGGCTGCGCGGCCGCTAGCTGCTCGGCTGCTCGGCGGCGACGTCGGCATGGTGTACGCCCTGTGCGGGGGCTTCGTGGGGCTGGCAGTCGTCTCGGTTGGCCGGGGCGTGCTGGCCGGCCTTGGCCGGTTTGGCAGCTATGGCGCCCAGCTCGGCATCGACGGTTCGATGCGAATCGCGCTCAGCGTGGCGCTGGCTCTGGGGCACGTCCACTCGCCCACCGCATACGGGCTGATCCTGACCGCCGCCCCGCTGCTCTCAGCGGTCTGCACGGCTCGCCCGACGCTGCGCGGCGTGCGGCCCGGATCGCCGATCCCCTGGCCGGTCATGTGCCGAGGGCTGGGCATGCTGATCGGCTCTAGTCTGCTTGCGCAGACGGTCGTCAACGTGGCAGTGATCGACGTGGACCTGCTCGCGCCCGGTCGGCCCGCCGTCGTGGGGGCTCTGCTGGCGGCCATGGTCC
>JBOHCP010000431.1:0-5014 GCA_050698875.1 Streptosporangiaceae bacterium
CAGCAGTACAGTGCAATCTCATACATTCTCAGCGGCGTGTCGCCGTTCTACTCGTGGAAACAGGTCTGAAGAAGTGCTACCGGCGCGGCGGCCACCGGTCCGGCGGCCGGGAGCTCACCGTGACGGGGACGTGGATCGCGGTGCTGGCCACCGCGGCCGGGTGCTACGGCCTCAAGCTGGCCGGGCTGACCGTGCCCCAGCGGCTGCTCGCGAGCCCGCGGGTGCGCAGGTTCGCCGAACTAGCTAGTCCCGGTTGCGCTGCTCGCAGCGCTCTCGGCGGTGCAGTCGGCGACCAGCGGCCAGGCGCTCGACGTCGATCCCGCCCGGCTGGCAGGCGTCGGCGCCGCGCTCGTCGCGCTGGTGCTGCGGGCGCCGTTGCTGGTCGTGATCGTGGCTGCGGCCGGGGTCGCCGCGGCACTGCGGGCCGCCGGCGTCTCCTGAGCCTCGGCCGGGTAGGGTCGCCGTCATGGCGATCGCTATCGAGGAACTTCGCGAGGTCACCGACGAGGTAGTCGACGCGTTCGGCCGGCTGCTGCCGCAACTGTCCGCGTCGGCAGCGCCCCTGGACGCGACCGCGATCCGCGAGATCGCTTCCTCACCCGCCGTCACCATCCTGATCGCCCGCGGCGACGACGACGACACGATCATCGGCACGCTGAGCCTTGTCGTCTTCCGCATCCCGACCGGCGTGCGCGCCTTCATCGAAGACGTCGTCGTGGACGCGGCAGCCGGGCGCAAGGGTACCGGCACCGCGCTTGTCCGGGAAGCAGTCGAGCGAGCGGTGAAAGCCGGCGCCCGTTCTGTGGACCTGACCACCCGCCCGTCCCGGCTGGCGGCCGGCAACCTCTACGAGCGCGCGGGTTTCAGCCAGCGCGACACCCGCGTCTACCGCTACACCCCCGCCGGGAACTAACCAACGACGTCGGCCGATCAGAAGCCCTTGGGGTGCTCAGTTCGATCGGGTGCGCACGATGTGCCGGGTCCGGCCGGACCGTTTCCGTGTGGTCCGGCGCAACCCGGCACGTCGGGCGCGAAACTCAGAGCTTGAGCATCTTCTTCACCGAGTTCATGCCCTTGCTGAACGGGTCGTTCTCCGGCGCAGGCATCTGGCCCTGCGGCGTCGCCTGATCCACCATCTCCGGCAGCGCCTGTGCCACGTGGTTGCAGGTCTCATCCGGGCTCATCCCGGACTGCTTGGCCATGGCGTTGACCTGGCCCGGGTCCATGGCCTGCTGTATCTGGCTGCCGCTGACCGGCTGATTCTCGCCCTTGCCGACCCAGGACTGAACCTGCTGGCCGAGCCCGGAACTGGCCAGCTTGGATGTCAGCCCGTGCAGCCCGCCACTGGAACTGACGAGTTTCTGCAGCGAGGCCACGCCCCCGTCCGTGCCCTGCTGGCCGCCGAGCTTGGTAGTGATCTGATCAAGAGCTCCCATGTCCGCTCCCCCCGTATAGCCGCGGATCACCCGAATCCGCACGCACCTGGGTGACGGGCCGCGGCACTCAGCTAGTGCTCGGGGGACGACCCCCCGAAGGCCCCCGCAGTGGTGGCTTTCCGACCCTGGACAGTCCAGTTCTTCCCCCGCCCACCCCGGGTAACCGGGGCTGGCTAGCTGCCCAGCTTGGCCACCGCCGCGAGCAGCCTGTCAACATCGGCGGCGTCGTTGTAGTGCACCAGCCCGACTCGGACCGCGCTGCCGGAGTCCCGGATGCCGAGCACGCCGGTGACCTCCCAGGCGTAGTTGTGGCCGTTCCAGACGTTGACCTTCCTGGTGGCAAGGTGCGCGGCGACCTGCAGCGGCGTCATGTCCTCGACGGTGAAGAACGCGGTCGCCGTCCGGCTGGCGGCCCGTCCGTAGAGCCGGACGTGCGGCATGCTCTCCAGGCCAGCGAGCAGGACCGCGAAGAGTTCCTGCTCGTGCTGCTGCACGGCGGCCATCGACGCGAGCACTCGGTCCCGCAGCCCGCCGACGCTCGCGTCCGCGGCCAGGCCCGCCAGGTGCTCGACCGCGGCGGTGACGCCGGCCAGGCTCGCGTACGGCGGCGTGCCCAGCTCGAACCGCTCCGGCACGGCATCCGGCGAGGGCACGAGCTTGTCGGGCCGCAGCCGGTCCAGCAATGACGGCGCGCCGACGACGGCGGCGACGTGCGGTCCCGACCACTTGTAGGCGCTGGTGGCGTACAGGTCGGCGCCCAGCGCGCGCACGTCGGTGGGCACGTGCGGGGTGGCGTGCACGCCGTCGACGTAGCTCAGGGCGCCGGCCGCGCGGGCCAGTGCCGTGATGGCGGCGACGTCTGGCCGGGTACCGAGGACGTTGCTCGCCGCCGTCACCGCGACAAGCCTGGTCCGCTCGGTTATCAGCCCGGAGTACTGCGCGGCCGGGAGCTCACCGCTGTCCGGGTCCACCTCGGCCCACCGGACCGTGGCGCCGGCGCGGTCGGCCGCTTGCACCCAGGGCCGGACGTTCGCGTCATGGTCCAGCCTGGACACGACGACCTCGTCGCCCGCCCGCCAGTCGCGCGCCAGCGCACCGGCGAACAGGTACGTCAGCGCCGTCATGCTCGGCCCGAGGACCACGCCGTCCGGTTCGCCGCCGGTTAGGGCCGCGACGGCCGCCCGGCAGCTCGCGGTGATCTTGTCAGCGCGGTCGCTGGCCGGGAACGCGCCGCCGCCGTTTCCGATGCCCGCCGCCTGCGCCGCGGCGATCGCGCTGATGACATCCGAGGGAACCTGCGTGCCCGCCGCGCCGTCGAGGTAGGCGTACCCGTCGGCCAGTGCCGGGTAGGCGGCCCTGACGGCCTCGACGTCGAGCTTCTGCACGGGTCATCCCTTCCGCCGCAGCAGCGGGCGCGGCGTCCAGCGAACCGGGGACCGCCAGCCTAGCGGCCGGGCCGATCCGGAGCCGGCGCCGCGCCCTGAGGCCGCCAGGACAGCCTGCCAGGGATCGGCGTGCCGCCCGTGCCAGGCGGCCAGCCGCCCGTGCGGTGGCGGCAGCGGCAGGTGCGGCATCCCGGCCAGCCACCCGGCCAGGACCGCCTTCGGATCCACCGGGCGGTACCCCATCCCCAGCGTGGCGGCCAGGTCGGACGCGTGCAGATGCCACTCCGCGCAGGCGGCACCGGCCTGGCCGCCGACCGTCACCACCGTGTCTCGGTACTGGTGGTGCGGGAGATCCCACACCGGGCCGAGCCGCCCCGCGTACCGGCGCGCCGAGGCGGCAAAGGCAGCGATGTGCTCGTGTGGCGGCGCGTCCGGCATCGCGGCCAGTTCGGCAGCGTTCTGCCGGGCGAGCTTGCGAGCCAGCGAGTCCGGGTGCGCACCGGTAGCCATCAGCCGCGCGTACCGGCTCACCGGTGCATCGTCCAGGTACTCGTGCAGGTCGTCGGCGACACACCGCACGTGCGCCGCCAGTTCGCAGGCGCGCCACTCCGGGCACGGCGTCTGTGCGCCCCAGCTGACGAGGTCGAACCGCGCGGCCAGCTGGCATATCGCTACGACCCCTGCGTCGTAGGCCGCTAATAGCGGTGCCGGCTCCCCTGGCGCCGCAGGCCGGTGCCGGGAATGGGTGCGCTCCACGAGCCCCCTCCAGCCAACTCCGGGCACGAGCACGCGCCGTCTGGCCAGAGTGCCAGAGCTACCCCGACTTCGCCACCCTGCTGCGCGGCATCGGCGAGCGTGACAATCAACCGTCGATGCGATAGCCGAGCGGCGAACGGCGCGCAACGAAGCGCCGATAACGCCAGCCTGGAACCCGCTGGCGCGCTGATTGCTGCTGGGCGTCTGATTGGCGAGATCCTGTCACCGCGCCCTGCTATCGGACAGTCCGTAGTCCGGCAGTTACTGACCAGCGTATTCTCGCAGCTGAAAAGCACAATGACGGGCTTACCGCGGGCCTGATAATCTGCAGACAATGCCCCCAGCCTCTCCCACTTCGCCGCCGCATGCCCTTCAGCCGCCGCATTCGGTGGCTCCTGCACAGGCTCTGACACCTGCCCAGGCACTGTGGCGGCTGCGCGAGTACCTGCGGCCGTACTACCTGAGGCTGTTCTGCATCGTCACGGCCGCGATTCTCGCGGTGACCGCCGAGACGCTGATCCCGATCATCACCAAGTCGGTCATCGACCGCGTCGTGGTCGCGGGCATCCGGTCTGAGCTAGTGCCACTCGCCATCGCGGCGATGGCGCTTGGCGCCCTGCAGGCCGGGCTGAACTTCTTCCGCCGGTGGGCGGTGTCCGGTGCCACCACCGGCATGGAGAAGATCATCCGCGACGATCTGTACCACCACCTGCAGCGACTGGAGCCGGCCTTCCACGACTCCTGGCAGTCCGGCCAGCTGCTGTCCCGTGCCACCAACGACCTGTCGACGGTCCGCCGGTTCGCGGGCTTCGGCGTCGTCTTCTTCATCACCAGCTCCTGGACGTTCGTGCTGATCGTGGCGCTGCTCATCCAGATCAACTGGTGGCTCGGGCTGCTGATCGGCGCGGTGCTCCTGCCCGTCACGGCGCTGTGCCTGCGGTTTGAGAAGCGCTACCGGCTGCTCTCCCGGCAGTACCAGGACCAGCAGGGTGACCTCGCCACGTACGTGGAGGAGGCCGCCTCGGGCATCCGGGTGCTGAAGTCGCTCGGGCGGCGAGACGAGGCCGCGGCGCGTCACCTGACCCAGGCCCGGCTGGTGTACCGGACCCAGGTAGACAAGGCACGGTTGCGCGGCACCTTCTGGGCCGGGCTCGACCTGCTGCCCAACGCCCTCATCGGGCTGCTGCTGTTGCTCGGCATCCTGGCCGTCGGCCGGCACGAGCTGAGCCTCGGCGGGCTGGTGGCGTTCGTCACCCTGACCCTGCTGCTGGTGTGGCCGATCGAGGCGATGGGTTACATCATCGCGACCGGCCAGGAGGCGGCTACTGCGGCGCAGCGCATCTACGAGATTCTCGATGCCGCACCGCTGATCACCGATCCGGCCGCCGGGCCCGGCAGCGGCCTGGACCGGCCCGGACTGTCGGCCGGCCGCTGGCG
>JBOHCP010000432.1:0-5010 GCA_050698875.1 Streptosporangiaceae bacterium
GCCGTCGGCCATCACGAGCAGCGCCACGCGCGGGGCGGCCGCGGCCAGCGAAGCGCCGAGGGCGGCGCACGCCGCCGGCTGCGTTTGTTCGCTGACGGAGTGCAGCTCCCGGCGGTCGTGGTAGCCAGCATCGTCCAGCAGGCGGCTGCCGAGGCCGATCGACAGCGGCAGCCGGGGAGGTGCCCCCTCCGCTGCCGGGCTGGCGGCGCGGCCGTCCGCGGCGAGGGCGGGAGCGTAGAGGGTCACGTCCAGGCCGGCGCGGGGGTCGAAGGTCCGGTGCTCGGCCGCGACCCCGACGACGACGACGACGTCCGGCGCGGCCCGCAGCAGCTCGGCGACGGCCTCGCGGCAGGCCTCGCGCAGCTCGGGCAGCACCAGATCGGCGCCGGTCAGCTCGCGGGCGAGCAGCGGTGGCGACGGGCACAGAGCGGCTGCGATGAGCATCGGCTACGCGAGTCCCCTGACTGCCCGCGCGGGCGGCCGGTCGCCGCGAATCGTCGCCACCATGTCCACGACCTGCCGGGTCTCGCGCACCTGATGGACACGGAAAATCCGGGCGCCGTGCCACGCGCACACCGCGGTCGCCGCGAGGGTACCGGGCAGCCGGTGCTCAGGCGGCAGGTCCAGGGTCTCGCCGACGAAGTCCTTGTTGGACAGCGACACCAGCACTGGCCAGCCGGTGCCGGTCAGTTCGCTCAGCCGGCGGGTGACCTCGAGGGAATGCCAGGTGTTCTTCCCGAAGTCGTGCGCGGGGTCGAGCACGATCCGGTCGGGCTGCACGCCCGCCCGCAGCGCACGATCGGCCAGCGCCTGGGTCTGCTCAAGCACGTCGGCCATGACGTCGGCGTAACCGACCCGGAACGGCCTGGTACGAGGCCGCTGCCGCCCGACGTGCGCGCAGACGAGACCGGCGCCGAACTCGGCGGCGACCTCCGCCAGCCGGTCGTCGAAGCCGCCCCAGCTGTCATTGAGCAGGTCGGCACCGGACTCGCAGGCGGCCCGTCCGGTCTCGTGCCGCCACGTGTCGACGCTGATCACCACGTCGGGGTAGCGGGACCGGACGGCAGCGATGAAGCCGGACGTACGGCGGATCTCCTCCGCGACGTTCACGTCCGCGCCTGGCGCCGCGGGAATCCCGCCGATGTCGATGATGTCCGCGCCGTGGGCGACCGCCTGGTGCACGCTCTCCAGCGCGGCTGGCTCCGCCCAGGTCGTGCCGGGCTGGAAGAAGGAGTCGGGCGTGCGGTTCACGATGGCCATGACCAGCGGCTGCCCCGGCGGGAAGGCGTGCTTGCCGAGCCGCAGCACTCCGTGCCCGGCTGACCGGCCTGCCGGGCATGGCATGCCCTCGGTCACCGGAAGTGGACCGAGGCGGCAGGCGGCCGCTCGGTGACCGGGACGGGCCTGCTGACCGGCTGCACCTGGCCCTGGACGTCCCGGACGAACTGCCGCAGCCAGGTCGCGGCGGGCCGGTGTCCGGCTGGCTCGGCTGGCTCCGCTGGCCCGAGCCCACGCCGGCGCTCGGCGACCAGCATCAGCTCGGCGGCCATCAGCGCCAGGTCGTGGTTCGCCTGGTGGCGGTGCCCGCGGGAACCCAGGTCGACCTGGGCGACGGCGTCCAGGCCGTGGGCCGACACGGTGTCCATGAGCGTGGCCAGCTCCACGCCGTAGCCGACCGGGATGGACAGCGACTCCATGAGGGCGCGCCTCGCGGCCCACTCCCCCGCCAGCGGCTGCACGACGCCGGCCAGCTCGGGCCACCACAGGCTGATGAGCGGCCGGGCCACCAGCTCGGTCACCCGGCCGCCCTCGGTCGAAGCCGATCCGTCGTTCTCGGTCCACACCCGGGTGTAGAAGCCCTTCACGAGCTGCACGTCGTCGTCAGCGAGCAGCGGCCCGAGCAGTCCGGTGATGAAGTGCGGACCCCACCGGGTCAGGTCGGCGTCGACGAACACGATCAGGTCACCTTTGCTGACCAGGAGCGACTTCCACAGCGCCTCACCCTTGCCAGGGAAGCTGCCCGCCGGCGGCAGCACCTCGGCCGTCCGGTACACCGCGGCGCCCGCCCGCGCGGCGACCTCGCCGGTGTCGTCGCTCGAGTCGGAGTCCATCACGATCAGCTCGTCCACCAGCGGAATCCTGGTCACCAGCGCGGCGGCGATCGAGCCGACCACGCCGGCGATCGTTCGCTGCTCGTTCCTGGCCGGAATGACCACGCTGATCGTGACGCCAAGCCGCTGCTTGGCCGCGAGCAGCTGGTCCTGCGGCCAGTCCTGCCAGCGCGACGTGCGGCGGCCAAGCCAGGCCTCGGTGCCGTCGTCCATCACCCGGCCAGCCTATCGACGCAGGTCGCCTCCGCCGGCGGCGCCGGGTCAGCGGACCGATCGGACCGGCAGCACCGCGATGGCGCCGGCGATGCCGCGGCAGCCGCCGATGATGAACAGCACCAGGTAGCCGCCCAGCTGCCCGATGATGAGCGCGGCTAGCAGCGGCGCCAGTACCTGCGGCCCGGCGTTGGCGATGTTGAGCGTACCGAGGTCCCTGGCCGCGTCCTCCTGCCGCGGGAGCACGAGCGTGACCAGGGCCGCGTCGACGGACAGGTAGGTACCGAACGCCAGCCCGGCGAAGGCGGCGTAGATCTCCACCGACCGGAACGTCCGTGACAGCACCGGCAGCACGCAGCCGGGCGTCGAGATGAAGTACTCCAGCACCGACAGGCCCTCACGGAAGCTGGACTTGATCGGCCCGCCGGCGAAGTCAGCTGACCCGGACCCGAGCGGCGAGCCGGACGTCCCCGCGGCCGCGGGCCGCCTCGATGACATACTCCCCAGAAACCGTCTGCCAGCCGTCTCCCGTCGGCCGCGCTGCCCACCGCTGGAAGGTGCGCTCCGGCAGCTCGATGGTGACGGTGCGGCTCTCCCCCGGCCCGGCGGTGACCGCGGCGAATCCGGCCAGCCAGCGGGCTGGGCGGTCCAGGTCGGGCTCGGCGGGCCCCGCGTACACCTGCACCACCTCGCGGCCGGCCCGGCGGCCGGTATTGCGCACGGTGACCGTTACCTGACGAGGTTCGGCGCGGATCTGCTCGTAGGTCCACGTCGTGTACCCGAGCCCGTGGCCGAACGGGTACCTGGGTGCGATGCCCGCGCGCTCGTAGCCCCGGTAGCCGATGAACACCCCCTCGTCGTAGCGGATCACGCCGTCGTCGGGCGTGGTGCGGAGGACCGGGCAGTCGGCCTCGCGGGCCAGCCACGTGGTCGGCAGCCGGCCGCCCGGCTCGGCGGCCCCGAGCAGCACGTCGGCCAGCGCGTGCCCGGCCTCCTGGCCGCCGAACCACGCGAGCAGGACCGCGGCGACGTCATCGGCCCACGGGAGCTCGACCGGCGAGCCCGCGGTCACGACGACCACCGTCCGCGGGTTTGCGGCGGCGACCCGGCGCACCAGCTCATCCTGCCGGCCGGGCAGCCGGTGCGTCGTGCGGTCGAAGCCCTCGGACTCGAATTCCTCGGTCGTGCCGACCACGACCACCGCGACGTCCGCGCCGCTCGCGACCGCCTCCGCCTCGGACAGCAGCTCGTCGGGCGCCGCGATCGGCGGCGCGTAGCAGAGCGACAGCGACACCGCCCGGAAGCCCCGTGCCAGGCTGACGCGCTGCGTCAGCGACACGTCGGAGGCTGACCCGGCAGCAAGCTCCACCGCGATGCGGCGGTCCGGCGCAGCCAGGAATGCGCTGGCGGTATCCCCGCCCGGTCGCTCGACCCGGCCGTCGAACAGGGTCCGGCCCGCGGCTGTCAGCACGAAATCGCCGGCGCCGCGGATGCCGAGCTGGTGAGTGCCGGCCACGCCCGCGGTCAGCCTGCCGGAGATCTCGACGGTGGCGAGCTCGTCGTCGGCGACGCCGTCCGGCAGCTGCAGCCAGCGCCCGCGCCGGTCGCGAGGGCGGCCTCGTGCAGGGCGCGTCCCCCGGCGTCCCTGAAGGTCACCCGCAGGCCGGTCCAGTGCGGCGCCGCGGCCGGCGCGAGCCGCTCCCGCGGGTCGGCGCCGATCGTGAACAACAGCTTGACGGAGTCCGGCAGCGCGGCGGACAGGCCGTCAAGCGGCGAGGCCACGCGAGCGGGGAACACGGTGGCGCTGCCGCCGCCCAGCACTCGAGCGTCCCTGGCCAGCGCGCCGATCAGCGCGACGGACGACAGCGCGCCGACGTCGAGGGGCAGCAGGCGCTCTGGATTCGCCGCCAGCACGACCGCGCGCGCCGCGATCTGCCGCGCCAGCGCCACCCCGTCGATGACCGGCGGGCGGCTGACCGGCGGCACCGACTCCGCCGCGTCGGCGAGCGCCCCGACGCGGGCCGCCAGCCGGAGCACCCGGCGTGCGTGCTCGTCGACCACCTCAGCCGGGATGACGCCGTCGCGGACCGCGGCGACGAGCCGGTCACCCCACGGGCAGGCCAGCGACGGCATGACGATGTCCAGGCCGCCTGCCGCCGTGCGCACGGTGTCTCTGGCGGCGAGCCAGTCGGACACGATGCATCCGTCGAAGCCCCACTCGCCCTTGAGCAGGCCGAGCTGCAGCGGCGCGTGCTCGGTCATGGTCGTGCCGTTGACGCTGTTGTAGGCCGACATCACCGCCCACGCTCCGGCGTCGCGGACGATGGTCTCGAACGGCACCAGGTACAGCTCCCGCAGCACCTGCTCGGTGACCTGCACGCTGACGGTGAACCGCTGCGTCTCGGAGTCGTTGCCGACGAAGTGCTTGACCGCCGTGGCCACCCCGTGATCCTGGACGCCAGCGACGTATCCAGCCCCGATCTGGGCGGTGAGCAGCGGATCCTCCGAGTACGCCTCGAAGTGACGGCCGCCGAGCGGGCTGCGCTGCAGGTTGACGGTCGGCGCCAGCAGCACGTGCACGCCCTTGCGGCGGGCCTCCTGGCCGAGCAGCCGGCCTGCCTGCCGGGCCAGGCCGGTGTCCCAGGTCGCCGCCAGCGCGGTCGGGCTCAGATCTCCGGAAGTTGGC
>JBOHCP010000433.1:0-4998 GCA_050698875.1 Streptosporangiaceae bacterium
GACGTGGTCTGGTTTGATCCTGGACGAGGCGCAGAGCGTCAAGAACCACCAGTCGAGGATCTACCAGTGCGCTCGGCGGCTGCCCGCGCCGGTCAAGCTGGCGATCACCGGCACACCGATGGAGAACAACCTCATGGAGCTGTGGTCGCTGCTGTCGGTCGCCGCTCCGGGGCTGTTCCCGAGCCCGACGAAGTTCCAGGAGTACTACGCCCGGCCGATCGAGAGGCGCGGCCAGACCGAGCTGCTGACGCAGCTGCGCCGGCGGATCAAGCCGCTGGTGAAGCGCCGGACCAAGGAGCAGGTCGCGGCCGACCTGCCCGCCAAGCAGGAGCAGGTGCTCGAGGTGGAGCTGCACCCGCGGCACCGCAAGCTATATCAGACGCACCTACAGCGCGAGCGGCAGAAGGTGCTCGGGCTGATTGGCGATATGAACGCCAACAGGTTCACCATCCTGCGCTCACTGACCTTGCTGCGGCAGCTGAGCCTGCACGCGGGGCTGGTCGATCCTGCTCACGAGGACCTGCCGTGCGCCAAGATCGACGCGCTGCTCGGCCAGCTGGCAGAGGTGGTCGGCGGCGGGCACCGGGCGCTGGTGTTCAGTCAGTTCACCGGTTTCCTGGGGCGAGTGCGGGCCCGTCTGGAGGAGGCGGGCATCGAGTACTGCTACCTGGACGGATCGACGCGGGACCGCGGGTCCGTGGTGGAGCGGTTCAAGGCGGGCGCGGCGCCGGTGTTCCTGATCTCGCTGAAGGCGGGCGGCTTCGGCCTGAACCTCACCGAGGCCGACTACTGCTTCCTGCTCGACCCGTGGTGGAACCCGGCCACCGAGGCGCAGGCTGTCGACCGCACGCACCGGATCGGCCAAACCCGCAACGTCGTGGCGTACCGGCTCATCTCCAAGGACACCATTGAGGAGAAGGTGATGGCGCTGAAGACGCGCAAGGCCGAGCTGTTTGCGAGCGTCATGGACAGCGGGAACGCGTTCGGCGGCAGCCTGGACGCCGAGGACATCCGCGGCCTGTTCGCTTAGTACGTCGGGCCGCCCGATGCGAGACAGGGTGATAACGGCCATGGGCGTCGCTTCGTGGATCCACGCTGTTGGACACGCCTCCTGACCGCGGTCTGGCACAGTGCCGGAATCGCCGTCGGGGCTGGTCATACCTATTGCCCCCACCTCACTGGCAGGTGAAAGGCCGGTCGCCGCAGATGCTGAGGTATAGCTTACTGACGTGTAGTTCATCTAATCTGGAGGCCGGTTATCTCCGTTTTGCCCAAGTCTGATCGCATTTTCGGTCGCGCGGCAGAGCCCGGCCACTCGCGGGAAGTGATCTCCCTGGGCGAGGCTAAGTGGGGCGAAGCGATGGGAGCCCGCCACCTGGCCCGGCTACGGAGCGCGCGGTCGACCCTGGCTGGGAAGGGGTTCGACACAAGCCAGACAGTGCTGGCTTGCTACTCGAGCGCGGGATTCGACGCTGAGGTTCAGGCCGCTGCCCTCGGTCCTGACGTGCTGCTCGCCGACCTCGACGCGATCTACGCCCGCTAGACCGGGTGTCGTGGCCGAACCAAGAAGTTCAGAAGGGCGGCGGGTCGTGGGCGCCGGGGATGGTGGCGAACGGGTCGGCAGGGGTGGTCGGCCCATCGTCGACGCCGGCCCAGGCGCCCTTCTCTGAGGGTCGCGTCGCCCAGGCGGGGAACGGGAAGTCGACGGCCAGCGGTACGGGGATGTCGGGCTGGGCGACGAACATGGTGCCGGGCTTGGCCAGCATCGCCCGGGCGCGCTGCGCGGGTGGCAGGTAGCCGTACTCGGGCCGCTCTGCCTCGGCCGCATCCAGCCGTCCGGCGACCCGGATGGCGCAGTTGGCCAGAATCCGCCGTTCCACTTCCGAGGCGGTCTGCTGGGCGCCGATCAGGATGACGCCGAGGGAGCGGCCGCGCTCGGCCACATCGAGCAGGATCTGCTTGATCGGGCTGTCGCCCTCGCGGGGGGCGTACTTGTTGAGCTCGTCGAGGACGACGAACATGAGCGGCCGCGCGGTGCCCTGGCGCTCCTTGCGGGCGAACTCGCCGCGCAGCGTGACGCCGACGACGAACCGCTGCGCCCGGTCGGGCAGGTTGTGCAGGTCGACGACGGTGACCTGGGCGCGGCTTGTGGTGATGGACCGCTCGCCCTTGTGCGACAGGTCGCCGCGGATGATCGGGGTGAGCGGCTTGACCGCCGATCGCAGCCGCCGCAGCAGCGCGTTGATGCTGCCGGTGACGGCGCTGCCTGCCACCCACCGGGAGCGGGTCGCGTCATCGCCGAGCTCGGCCTCGAGCAGGGTGACCAGGTCGCCGAACGTGCGGATGATGGTGCCGCTGGCGGGGTCGACCTCCTGGATCCGCACGGCGCCGTCGTCACCGGCCCGGACGTGGTCGCGCCGCAGCCGGGCGGCGACCTGGCCGATGAGCATGGTGTACTGGGCCCGCTCGTCCTCGGCGTCGGCGAACACGAACGGCAGCAGCTCGCTGGCGCAGAACTCCTCCAGCGTCCAGTAGAACGGGCTGACCGCCTTGTCCCGCGCGGCCACGTCCGGCGTCCCGGCCGGATCGCCGGCTCTCGGCGGGGCAAAGACCCTTACATTCGGGAACGGGCCGGCCGCCAGTCCCAGCGCCTCGTACTTCTTGCGGTCGTTCGGGCTGATCCGGGCGTTGGCGTAGTCGAGGAACAGCAGGTCCTCGCCTTTGACCGAGAAGACCAGCATCTTGGTGTTGTGCGCCTCGCTCCCCAGCACGCCGCAGCCGAGGATGGAGTGCAGCAGGAACAGCGCGAAGCTGGTCTTGGTGGCGATCCCGGACACCCCGGAAATGGAGACGTGCGCGCCGCGGGTGCCGTCGACGAACTCGAAGTTCAGGTAGACCGGCTGGCCGTCCCTTCCGAAGCCGACGGGGACCTTGTTCTCGCCCATCTCGTCGAAGTACAGCGCCGCGTCGCGCTGCCGCCCCGTCGCCCGCATGACTGGCGCGCCGGGGATCGGCGGCACGTAAACCTCGGGCTCGACCCTGGTGACGGTCACCTGCGCGACCTCGGCGACCTCGGCCGGCAGCGCGCCTTGCCGGATCAGGAACACGTCGGACGCGAACCGCGCCCCCTCGTGTACCGCCTCCACATTGGTGACCACGCCCGACACCTGCACCGGCGGCAGCCCCGGCAGGCTCCGGTGCGTCACCACCACGTCGTCTAGCTGCAGGTACTGTTCCGCGCTGATCGCCACCGAGAACTGCAACGGCGTCGCCGCCACCGTCCCCACCACCAGCCCAACCGGCTCCTTGCCCGGCAACTGGCCGTTCCCCAACGGGGTGCTATCCATGCGCTGCTCCTTCATTGCGTCATCAGCGTAGAGGTCGGCAAGTGTGAGGAGGTCAGTCCCGCAAGGTCTTGTGGATAGCTTCAGGTGAAGCGCCTGTCCTGTGGATACTCGACACCGGGTGCTCGCTCCACAGCGAGTGCACCGGCAGCGCAAGGATGCTCTCATCGAGGCGGAATGGCCGCGGACCGGTGTGCAGCACTGCTCCTGCCAGAAACCTGTCGCCGATGGAGTCCCTGAGCCAGCGCAGGTGACGAGCGTCGTCTGGGCCGGGGGCGGCGCTGGCTTTCACCTCGATGCCAGCCACCCGGCCGTCACTGAACTCGATGACCACGTTCACTTCGCGCCTGCCGTTCATGTCCCGAAGGTGGAAGAGACGGGGAGGGTCGTCGAGCAGGGCGCACTGTGACCTCAGTTGCGCGACGGCAAGCTCTCGAGGAGCGCGCCGAGCAGATCGGCATCCCGCATGACGGCCCGCACATCTACGCCGAGCAAAGGACCAGCGAATGCCGGGTCCACGAGGTGCCGCTTCGGTAGCCGGCTAAGCCGGTTCAGCCGGTTCGACGACCATGCGGGCAGCTTGTCGGTGACCATGCGCTGGTCCAGCAGCGCGTCGTAGGCATCGGCCGTGTGCTGGCTGATCCCCGCTGCGTCGATGAGTCTCTTCGCCGTGGTGGTCTCGGCAGTGCAAGCAGCGAGTGCCCGCAGGTAGCGACGGAGGCGCATGGGATCACGCACGGATCCGACCAGGGAGGCGTCGCGCGAGACAAGCTGATCGATGTAGCTAGTGCAGTGTCTCGTAAATAACTGATGATTGTGGTAGGATGCAGCATGCGTCCTGCTACCGCGCCGCTGGCGCTGGCTGATGGCCAGCGGGAGATCCTGGAATCTGTGGCGGCCTCGCGTGCTGCTCCCTACCGCGAGGTGCAGCGGGCCCGGGCGCTGCTGCTGGCCGGCGACGGGGTGGCGACGACGGCGATCGCGGCACAGCTTTTGGTGTCGCCGGCGAGCGTGGCCGGGTGGCGGGACCGGTTCGCCGCCGAGGGCCTGGCCAGGTTCGGGCGGGTCGGCGAGGGCAGGGGGCGCAAGCCCTCGATCCCGGCGGAGAAGGTGGCGGAGATCGTGGACGCGACGCTGCACGGCAAGCCGCCGGGCCAGACGCACTGGTCCTGCCGGTCGATGGCCAGGGCGCAGGCGGTGAGCCCGGCCACGGTGCAGCGGATCTGGTCGGCGCGGGGCCTGAAACCGCACCTGACGCAAACCTTCAAGCTGAGCAATGACAGGCGGTTCGAGGAGAAGCTCACCGACGTCGCCGGGCTCTGCCTGAACCCGCCGGATCAGGCGGTTGTGCTGTGCATGGATGAGAAGTCGCAGATCCAGGCCCTGGACCGGACCCAGCCCACCCTGCCGATGAAGAAGGGCCGGGCCGGGACGATGACCCGCGATTACAAGCGCAACGGCACCACCACGCTGTTCGCCGCCCTGGACGTGCTCACCGGTGTCGTCATCGGCCAGTGCTACCCAAAGCACCGCAACACCGAGTTCCTGAAGTTCCTGCGCGCCATCGACCGGCAGGTACCCAGCGGACTGGAAGTGCACATGATCCTCGACAACTACGGCACTCACAAGCACCCGAACGTGGTCGCCTGGCTGG
>JBOHCP010000434.1:0-4998 GCA_050698875.1 Streptosporangiaceae bacterium
GGCCGATCTGGGCTGCGCCGGGGCGCCCCCGGCGGGCAGCGGATATTCCAGCCCAACCAAGGGGGCCAGGTCGGCGAGCATCAGCTCGAACATCGGCGCCGGGTCGTCGAGGGCGAACTGGAGATGCCCGAAGACTTCCAGGCTGACCGTCCCATACAGCAGCACCCAGCAGCGCAGGAACGTCTGCAGCGCGCCAAGCGGTAGCTCGGTGCCGACCAGCTGGCGGTACCGGGCCAGCTGTCCGCGCAGCGACGGGGGGATGTCCGCATCGGCCGGGATGGCGAAGGGCCGGCGCCGGTACAGTTCGCTGAACAGGTCCAGGAATAGCTGCCCGAACTTGTAGCCGCAGTCAACGGTCGGGTCCAGTGTCACCTCGTGCAGCACTTCGAGACCGGGTAGCGGGCTGCCGAAGATCATGCTGAACTCCGGCACGTGCTCCAGCGTCCACGCGCGGAACGCCCGGCAGCCGGCGATCAGCTTGAGTGCCCACACCTCGTCATGGTCCAGCGCGGGCGGCTGAGCATCCGCGGCGGCGTGGATCGCGGCCTGCACGTAATCGGACAGGTCGGTGAAGATGTCGCCCACGACGTGGCGCAGCATGTCCTCGTGGCTGCCGAAGTAGCGGTACAGCGCGGGCGCTGTCATGCCCATCTCCCGCGCGATTGCGCGCAGGGATGCCGCCTCGGGGCCCTCCGTCACGAGCAGCCTCCGCGCCGTCTGGATGATCTCCTGCGTGGTCGCGGCCCGGAGGCGATCGCGCCTGCTGGGCGCCTGGATCATGATCGCCATCCTCCTCCTCGGGTGAGCCGAACTCCTACCGGAGCTTGACAGTGGTTAACAGCTTGACAGTGGTTAAACCCCGTATGCCAAGTTTACATAGTAAAGACTATACGGTGTTCACCCAAGCAATGATCGCTAACCAGCTTAGCCGTGGAGCATCCCATGTTCGAGGCCAGGCCTGGGGACGAATCGTCTTTCATCGCCGCCGCCTGGTGCTGCTGATCGCGGGGCTCGCGGTCGTCGCCGGCGCAGTCTGGGGGACCGGTGTCTTTGGTGCGCTCCAGTCGAGCGGCGGCTTCACGCCGCCCAGCAGCCCGAGCCAGGCAGAGGCGAACGTGGCGGCGCGGGCCTTCGGTCGGGACGCCGCCGACCTCATCATCCTCTACCAAGGAAATAACCATCTGACCGTTGAGTCGCGCGCCTACCGCTCGACTGTCACCAGGTCCCTGGCGCGGCTGCCCGCGAGCCGAGTCACGTCGGCGCAGACGTACTGGTCGGCCGGTAACCCGCGGCTCGCGAGCGCGGACGGCCGGGTCAGCTACGCCCCGGTCGAACTCGCCGGCGGCAGCGACGCGGCTAGGACGGCGAACGACAACCCATCAGGAACGACTTTCCGCACCTGGCCTGACCGTGGCAGTGGGCGGGCAGATCCCGACCGAGGCGATCAACAAGCAGGTCAGCAGCGATATCGGCCGCGCCGAGGCTATCTCGCCGCCGGTGCTGCTGATCCTGCTCACCGTCATCTTCGGCAGCCTCGCTGCAGCGAGCCTGCCGGTCGCCATCGGCATCATCGGCTCGTTCGCCGCGCTCCGGCTGCTGACGCTGGCACGAGGAGTCCTGACAGTCGGCTAGGGAAGAGATGGGTCGCGGAAGCGGTGACGGCTGTCGAAGCTTCCATCACGAAACTGATGGAGGAGTTCCGGGTGCAGCCGTTCATCCACCGCGTCGAGCACTCGCTGCACATTCGCCTCGCGCAGTTGCTCGGCGAATGGGAGCACCTCCGGGGCTGGTATCCAATAGGCGACAGTGGATTTAAGACGCAGCTGATCCACAAGGAGTGGCCGGAGGCCAGGCCAAGGAAGAAGAAGCCTGATCTGATCGTCGACAGGCGCAGGGGTTCCTTCGACCTGGTGGTCCTTGCTCCCAGCCAGCTCCAGAGAACTTCCCGTGAGCAGTTCATCGTTGGTCGCATCGACGCTCCGATCGTCATCGAGCTGGGTCTGAATTACGGCGAACAGCACCTCTCGGGCGATCGTCAGAAGCTCGCGAATAGCAAGGTCCAGCACCCATACCTTGTCCACCTGTCATGGATGCCATCGAGTCGGCAAGGCGCGACAGAAGACACTGTCGCCGGGATCAGGGAGCGTCCTAAGATCGCCTACTTCCACCACGACCTCGAAGTGAAGGAGGTGTCCTACCGGTATCTCGGAAGTCCGGACATTACGAAGGAGAAGTACCCGCCGACGTAGGCATCGCGACGCCGGGTCGTTCGTGCCCCATCGGGCGTGAACGTTCGCCCCGGGCCGGGCTCAAGGCTCAGGTGGCCAGCGTCCATCATCGTCAGTAAACAAGGGGTGGCGTTGCTCGCGCTCGGCTCCCCCCTTCAAGCTGCTCGGCGTCGGGATGATCGTGGCGCTGGTGATCGACGCGTCGATCGTCCGGGGCCGCTGCGGCGGCTGTACGCGCGGTACCGCATCCGCGAGGGCGACGCGGCGGCCGGTCCGGTGGTTGTGCAAGGCTCGGTGCGGCAGCGCATCTCGAGCTGACGGAGGCCCGACGTGAAGCAGGTGAATCTGGGCGGCACCGGCCTGCGGGTATCTCGGGTCTGCCTCGGCATGATGAGCTACGGCAACGACAGCGAGCGGCCGTGGGTACTCGACGAGGATGCGACCGAGCCGATCGTGAAGGCCGCGGTCGAGGGCGGCATCACGTTCTTCGACACCGCAGACGCCTATTCAGGCGGCGCCAGCGAAGTCGCGACGGGCCGGCTGCTGCCGGAGTTCCTCCGCCGGGAGGAGTACGTCGTCGCGACCAAGGTGTGCATGCCCATGGGACCCGGCGACAACGAGCGCGGGCTGTCGCGCAAGCACATCCTGGCCGGCATTGACGCGTCGCTGGGCCGGCTGGGGATGGACTACGTCGACCTGTACCAGATCCACCGGTGGGATTACCGCACGCCGATCGAGGAGACCATGGCGGCGCTGCACGACGTGGTCCGGGCCGGGAAGGCACGCTACATCGGTGCGAGCAGCATGTTCGCCTGGCAGTTCGGCAAGGCGCAGTACACTGCGGACGCCGGCGGCTGGACCAGGTTCGTGTCCATGCAGAACCACTACAACCTGGTCTACCGGGAGGAAGAGCGCGAGATGATCCCGCTCTGCCACGACCAAGGCGTGGCGGTGATGCCGTGGAGCCCGCTGGCCCGCGGCTTGCTGGCCGGAACACGCAGCAGGGACGGAGAGCGGCGGACGGTCCGGTCGCGCAGCGACCCGTTCGGGGAGTCGCTGTACCGGCAGCCGACCGACTTCGACGTCGTCGACCGATGCGCGCAGGTGGCGGCCGAGCGCGGCGTGCCACCGGCGCAGGTGGCGCTGTCCTGGCTGCTGCAGCGGCCCGGCGTCACCGCGCCTATCGTCGGAGCCACCAAGCCCGGTCATCTCGATGACGCGCTGGCCGCCGAGCAGCTATCGCTGACAGCCGACGAGGTGGGCCGGCTGGAGGAGCCGTACGTGCCACATCCGGTGCTCGGCCACCTCTGACCGCGGCCGCGTCGCCGGCCGGATGACCAGTGGCTCGGCCAGCTCCCTGCCGAAAGGTCCGCGTCGTGCTGGAAGCGCTCAGATAGCACCGCGGGTTCGGCGCCGCCCGTTTCTCAGTGCACGCCGCGCGCGATTGCGTGCCGGAGCGCGGCGAGCGCCGCGTCGTCGCCCAGCCCGAGTGCCCGGACCGCCGCGAGGTAGCGGTCCGCGGTCGCCGCGAGTTCGCGCTGTCGGCCGGTGGTGGCGTCGGCTGCCCGATCGCTCTCGGCCACGAACGTGCCGCCGCGCCGACGGGTGACGAGCACAGCCGCCGTCTCAAGTTCGGAGTACGCGCGAGCGACGGTTCCCGCGGCCAGTCCGAGGTCGCCGGCCAGCTGTCGGACCGACGGCAGCCGGCTGCCCGGTGGTAGCTGGCCGGCTGCGATCAGCCCGGCGATCTGCGCGCGGAGCTGCTCGTACGGTGGCACCGGCCGGGACAGGTCGATGCGCAGGACGGCGCTGGCCGACGGCATGCTCGGCGACTGGCCGGCTTTCCTGGCCACCGGTCAGGAGTCTGGCACGACGGCGGTCGTGCCCGCGGGCGGCGCAGCTCGCCGACGGTGCCTGGTCCAGCCGCTCAGCACCAGCCAGGCGGCCAGGCCCGTAGCCGCGCAGCACAGGCCGGCGATCACCATGACCCGGTTCCCGAGATATGCGCCCGGCGCGACAGCTGCCCCCGGAACGGCCAGGCCCTGACTGCCCGCGATGAGGAGCGCCGCCAACGTGATCAGCTCGAGGCCGAGGACCGCGCCGACCATCGCGCGCCCGGCCTGCCGGCGCAGCACCTCGTCGAAGGTTGCCGCGTCATCGTCGGCTGGGCCCGGCCGGGCGGCAACCCGGCGTAGCCCGGCGGCGCCGATGCCCAGCACGGCCAGCGCGAGCAGCGCCGCCGCGGCCGTACCGGGAAAGACCGGTGGCCAGGACGTCTGTCCGCCGGGCAGGGTCATGCTCGCGCCGGGGAACGGGTGCCAGTTGCCATAGCGCACCGTCGGCGCGACCGCGAAGGCGATTGGCGCGGCGACCACGAGCGCGGCCGACAGCAGGGCTGCCGCCGCAGCCCAGCGAGGCAGGTAGTCCGCCGGGCGCCTCGCGAGCAGCCGGGCGGATCGGACCGGCTCGCGGGTCGGCGGCTGCCCGGTGTATTCGCCGACGAGCAGTCCGGCCAGGTATCCGCCGGCGCAGCCGAGTACCGCTAGTGCCCCTCTGTTGTCGGCGATCAGCGCCGCTCCGATCAGAGCTCCGACGCCGAGCCCGGCCAGTCCGCACCGCGTGACCCGGCGGACGTGCGCCCTCGCAGGCCAGGCTGGCTGCCCGGCTGCGCGGAACGCCGACCGGGACGCACGGGCGCGCAGCAGCAGCGCGGCGGTGATGACGATGGCCGGCCCACCGATGGCTATGCCTGCCAGGATCAGCCAGAGCC
>JBOHCP010000435.1:0-4997 GCA_050698875.1 Streptosporangiaceae bacterium
GTGTTGTACTCCTCGATCCAGGCCGCGACCCGGACCCGGGCGCGTGCCCTGGTGGCGAAGTGCTCCACCGAGCGCAGGGACGTGGCCCGCAGCTACCCGGTCGGGGCCCAGGTCGCCGCGACCAGGTCGACATCCTCGAGCACGACGCTCACGACGCGGTCGCCGGGCGACAGAGTCGCGCCACCGAGCGGGGTCACCTCGACCTCCCCGTCGACCGGGGCCGCTCGATCTCTTCGATGAGGATCCGGCTCGGCCGGCAGCCGTGGCCAACGGGGTGCCCGAGTCTGGCAACGTTGTGCGGCGACGGTTCCGGCACCGAAACGTGGTCAGCGTGTTCCGGACCGCCGCCGCAGCTCACCCAACGGCGACCTGGACCGCACGGTGGCCATGATCAGTCCGTGGGTAAGCCGCAGTCGTGGGCGTCCGGCAGAACCTCCACCTGATCGTGCAGAACGGCCAGGACATCGACTTCAAGGTCGCGGGCCTGCCGCGACGCCGAGTGAGAGGGCGACGGCCCGGTCGTCGTGTCCGGATAGCATCGTGGTCGAGCCTGTACACGCCAAGGGTGTTCTTGCGGAGCCTGACGCCGGTCAGCTCGTCGCTCAGGTCCTCGTCCCGTGGCAGGTCCAGCCTGCGGCCGCGGAGGACCTGGTGCAGGGTCAGCGCGAGCCGCCCACCGACGTGGCGTTTAAAGTTGTACTCGGCCACCTGGATGCCGTGTGAGCGTCTCGATGATCGGTTTGGCCTTCCGCGGATCCGCGATGACCTGGGCACGGTGGTACTCGGCGGGCAGAGCGCCGATCGTGTGGCCGACTTCGGTGAGCTGGACGGGTGCTGACCGGCTGCCGCGCCATCGCTGGATGCGCTCCAAGACAATGCGGGAGCTGCAGTCAGCGGGGATGGAGTGCATCGCAGTGACGACGGGGGCGTCGTTTGAACTGCCGAGGTCGGCTGTGACGACCTACTGGATGGCGGGCCGCAGCGGCCGCGGGCCGTCTAGTGTCGCTGCTGCCTCGATGTCGTCGCGGCTGGCGAGCCGGTCCTCGGCGGTGCGTGGGGCTCGGTGGTCCATGACGCAATGCCGTGTTCGTCGTTGGCTGCCCCTGCTGGATAGCTGTCAAGTCGTCCAGCTCGAGGTCGAGCTCGATCGCCTTGCCGGTCGGGCTGAACGCTGTGTATGAGGCCGACTTCCGGGGTTTCTCCTACGGGTTCAGGCCGGGGCGCAGCCCCGCAGTTCCCTGGGAGCAGCCCAAGGTCTGGACGTGCGAACACGGTCCCGGAGGCCGCAAGACCAGTGACACCCAGAACACGCGATTTCCCCGGGTACATGGCGGCCACGGTGTTCGCACGGTGCCCGACGGTGGCCAGGTTGTGCAAGATGAACAGGTAGGTCAGTCATCCCGAGCCCTCCGCCGGCCTCAGCGCTTAAAGCGTCAGCTCGAGGATGGGCTCTCCTGCGCAGTCCGTGGTCCTACACGTCGATGATCTGGCTGGTGGCGTCTGCGGCCTGGAGGAGGCGGCGGATGTCGGCGCGGTCGCCGGTGACGACGTCGGCGTGCAGGTCGGCCGCGGTCTGGGCGACGACGGCGTCGACGACGTCACGGGTTGCAGCGCGGCCCATGAGCTCGCCGGCCGCGTGGGCTTTCTGCTCGGTCAGGGGCATGATCTCGCATCCGCGCAGGAGCCGGCGGAGCTGGACTTGGGCGGGGGATCGGCTGACCTGAGCGACGACGGGTGCGGGGACGACGGGGATGATCCCGGCTTCGAGCCTGATCAGGTGGTCTGCCCAGACCTCTCGGGCGTTGCGGTCGGCCGCGACCAGGGCGCCGGCGTCGTATACGACCGGGATCATGCGGTCCGGCGCTGGCCGGCCAGGCCGGCGCGACGCCGCGCGGCGCCCAGTTCCTCGCCGGTCAGTGGCCCGTTGTCGGCTTCCCACTCGGCCACGGCCGCAAGGCCGGAGCGCACTCGCAGGGCCCGCCGGGCGGCTGCGGTCATCCACGCCGAGACGCTGACCCCCTCGGCGGCGGCTGCTTCGACGACCTCGGCGTGCACGTCGGGATCGACGGTGATGGCGAGCTTCGGGGATGGGTTACCGCGCGGCATGACCAAACTATACCACCACTCTACGACCGCTGACCGGCGCTGGCGTCGTGCGCTGTGCGCACCTTCCGTGTCGCGCCAGCTAGGGGGGATACTCGCCCGGAGGTCCCGAGCCAGGTCAGGCAGCCTGGCATTCTCCCTGGTAAATCGGGTTGGGGCGGTACTGGGATTGAGCCAGTGACCTCTTGCGTGCTAAGGAAGCCTGGCCAGTAGCTGGATGTAGCCTGAGAGCGCTGGGAGTGGCTTCTATTGTGCAGCTTTCGTGGCCGGACGGGGCTGTGCGTCGCGCAATGCCTGACGGCGTTGGCTCTTGGTTTGGCTCTTTTTTGATCTTGTCGGCACCTCGGCGCTGAGTCGCTTCAGTCACGGCGCGCGGGCAGCGGGCGCACGCGCAGTCGGCCTGGCATGATCGAGACGACGGCTCCTGTTTCTAGTCTGTGGCGGCGCGGTGATGCCGCGTGACTGCCGGGTACGAGGACGCGGGCCCGGCCTGCAGCAGCCAGGTCAGCCTCTGCGCGGTGATCACCGCAGCCGGCGAGGGCTTTCCGCGCACCCTGCGAGCGCGGCCACTCGACCAGAGCCCCACGGCCAGTGCCCGGGCTGTACATTCAGCCCAAGGCGCGGCGGCAGAAACGTTTTCCGCATATGATGTGGTTCATTTCGATTGCAGCTGGGAGAGCCGTTATGCCGATCATCGGTCTGGGTCACACCGGGTTGTGGGTAACGGACCTTGACGCGATGCGGGATTTCTACGAGCGTGTCATGGGCCTGACTGTGACCGACGCTAACGAGGAGGCCGGCATCGTCTTTTTGTCCGCCCAGCCTGATCTTGAACATCACGAACTGGTGCTGCAGCGCGGCCGCACGGCGCCGCGCGGCGTCAAGCTGACGCATCAGATCTCGTGGCGAGTTGACTCACTCGAGTCTGTGCTGCATTTCCATAAGCGGTTCGCCACCGAAGGAGTCGAAGTGCAGCAGGAGGTTACGCACGGTAATGCAATCGGTATCTACTTCTTTGATCCCGAGGGCAACCGCAATGAGGTCTACTGGCGCATCGACCGCGACGTTCGGCAGCCGTTCCGTAAGTCGCTGAACCTTGATCAGGGCACGTCAGAGGTACTAGCCGACGCGGAGCGCTTGCTCACCGATGGCGGTCCCGCGTACCAGCCTGTGCAGTAAGGCTGGTGACAAATCGCCGTGCTGGGTGATGGCGTTGCAGGCGGCTGCGCGGACGTGCTGGTCGTGGGCGGTGGACCGACCGGGCTGACCATGGCCAACTTGCTCGGCGCTTTTGGAGTCCGCGCTGCCCTGCTGGAACGTAATGACAGCACGAGCGCAGCAGCCAAGGCGATCAGCCTGGATGATGAGTCACTACGGACGATGCAGATGGCCGGCCTGGACAGCGCAATTTACCCGATTATCGTTCCCGGCACTGGCACCCGGTATTTCTCCTCGCGCCACCGCCCGCTGCTGCACGCGCGCGGGCCCAAGGTGGCCGGGCACGCCCATCCCTTCAAGAGCTCGTTCGCGCAGCCGGATCTGGAACGGGTGCTGGTGTCCGGCCTGAACAGGTTCCCGTGTGTCAGCGTGAGATTCGGGACAATGCTCCGGGCGATCCGGCAAACAGGGGACGGCGTGACTGCGCACGTCGCGGCCGCAGACGGACGTGAGTTTTCGCTGCAAGCACGGTACCTGCTCGGCTGCGACGGAAGTCGAAGCACGGTCCGCGAACTGCTGGGGATTCGCATGACCGGACGCTCGTTCGCCGACCGCTGGCTGGTGGCTGACACCATCGGCGATTACCACGACGAGCGCTACGGGATGCACATAGCGGATCCGAGCAGGCCACACGTCATCATCCCGGGCGCGGGAGGCCGCTGCCGTTACGAGTTCCGGCTTTTCGACGGGGAGGCAACCAGCGCGGAGCCTGAGTTTGAGCTCATTGAGCGGCTCGTTGGCCAGTACCGGAAGCTTGACCCTCAGCAGGTCGAGCGCGCCGTTGTCTACGGCTTCCACGCACTGCTAGCGGACAGCTTTCGAGCCGGCCGCTGTTTCCTGCTCGGAGATGCCGCCCATATGATGCCTCCCTTTGCGGGTCAGGGGCTGAATTCAGGCGTCCGCGACGCGATGAACTTGGCGTGGAAGCTCGCGGCCGTCTTGTCCGGTCAGGCGAGCCCCGCATTGCTGGAGAGCTACGAGCAAGAGCGGCGCCCGCACGCGGCGGCCACGATCCGGTTGTCGGTCCGGCTTGGTTCGATAGTGATGACCACCAGCCGGAGCCGTGCCCGCGTGCGGGACGTGCTTGTCCGCGCCGCGATGGCGGTTCCAGTGACGCGGAGGTATCTGCAGGAGATGCGATACCGGCCGACTGCGCGGTTCGGCATCGGTTCGGCCGTGCCTGATCGCATTGGCAGGAACCTCGTCGGCCGGCCAATCCCGCAACCTTACGTGCTAGCCGGCCTAGCGCATCAGATGGTGAAGCTGGACGACGTCCTCGGCACAAGCCCGGCCATTCTGGGCATCGACATAGAACCTGCGGTATGGGCCGAGCTCGAACGTGCGGACCTGCGCCCGCTGGCCGGGCAGCGCATCGACGTGCGGCTCGATGATCGCGCCAATCGCCCGGCCGATGGACGACTCGCAATAGCCGACATCGATGGCAGGCTCGAGGCACTTCTCGGCGCGGCCCGCGGCCGATTCGTCTTTGTGCGGCCGGATCGGGTCGTCACAGCTGTCATCGAGCCGCGAGACCTTGGCCGTCTTGCGGAGGCGCTCGCGCCGTTCCGGCCTGCCGCCGATGGCGGTGCACCGGGTAACGCGCAGCAGGCCGCCTGGCCAGCGCGCCACCAGACTCGGTGACTACCGATGCGGACCGACCGAGCGGATCGTTAGGC
>JBOHCP010000436.1:0-4984 GCA_050698875.1 Streptosporangiaceae bacterium
ATCCGGGGGCGAACTGCGGACGACCACCATCGGCGGGGTGACCGTGCTCACGAACGCCGCCGGGCGAACTTTGTACTGGTTCGCGCCGGACAGCAGCACGAAGTCGGTGTGCTACGGGTCGTGCGCGGCGTACTGGCCGCCGGTAGCCGGGCCGCTCGCCGCCGGTCCCGGCGTAACCGGCCGGCTGGTCACCATCACCAGAACCGGGGGCGGCACGCAGGAGACCTACAACGGTCATCCGCTGTATACCTACGCGGGTGACAGTGGCCCGGGGCAGGCACACGGCAATAACCTCAACCTCAACGGCGGCCTCTGGCACGAGGTGGCCGTGACTGGCTAGTGGCCGACGAAGCGGCGCTCCGCTTCAGCGCCACGAGACCGGCCGATGTGACCTGCCTGGGCGGTTCCGCTATCCTTCACAGTGCTGTTCTCCGGGACGGCGTACGGCAGGTTGCCCGAGTGGCCAAAGGGAGCGGTCTGTAAAACCGTCGGCTCAGCCTACGTTGGTTCGAACCCAACACCTGCCACTACCAGCGGAAACGGCCCGTGGCCTGGGTTTTCTCGGGATCACGGGCCAAGCTGCCCGTGCCTGCAGATGTGCAACTGAGTCCCGCTGAGTCCGGTTCTCTACAGCTGTCCACGGACATATAGCGGACAGCGTCCGCGATCATGAACCCGGTCCAGCCCGCCACCGGACCGTGATCCCTGTGCGGCGGTGCCGCGGCGGTACCGGACTAGATGCTGTGTAGCGTCCAGCGCTTCTAAGAGCGCCGCCGTTTGCACTGTCCTTCTATGGACCTCTCGCCGGCCTTTCGTGTACCTGCGATGCACCTAAGCGCCCGCAAGGTTTCAGCAGCCGTTGCCCGACCAGCGGTGTCCTGCGTCCGCGTGCGGCGCAGTCGGAGGGTTGGCCGTCTCGCTTGGGCTGCGGCTTTCGGCCCGCGTGTTAAGAGTCTGCTGCTCTGCTATCAGATCAGTGCTCTCCGTTCCGGTTAACCTGCGCGACGGCAGCCGGTGGCTAGTTGAGCCGCCGTCTGACGGCCATCGGTCAGTGAAGGCTGCCGCCGTCGCGGTGGCGGCCGAAGGACGTCGCGGCCGCAACGCCTGGGAGACACCATTTCGCGGTGATCTGCCACGGTCCGCGGTGGTCGCGGCAAGCATGCTGCCATCCGCTGCCCATTAGCAGCGCATCCGGGGCATCCCCCCGTCGTCCCGGCCATCGCGCGCAGCGGACGGCGGTCCCGCCAGCACCCCCCCCGCTGGCGGGGCCGCGCCGTCCCCGGCTCGAGTCGAGCAAGACGCGGCGGGGTTTGTGCGCAGGTTCGAACCCCGAGCGGGGCTCCACACAAACCGTCCCGCCCGCAGCACGGGGCGTCTAGCAGGTCAGCTCGTGATTCAAGGACAGTTCGAGATCGCTGGGCGCCGCGGCGAGCGGTAATGGTACAACGGCGCGAGATCCGACTGGGTCGGATCGTGCTGGCTGCTCACGCCCTGGGAAGAGCCGGTCGATGGCTGCGGCGGTGCGGCGACATGCGGCAACGCACCAGCGGATTAAGAGTCCGCTGCTCTGCTATCAGATCGGTGCTCTCGATGCCGGTTCGTGCCGTCCTGTACGGACTTCATCTCGGATCGCTGCCGCGTCGTGCCGGGCAGCGCCGGCAGCACGTCGGCGTTCTGCCAGACACCGTGGCGCGCGCAAGCGGCGTGAGCCAGCGGCGGGGGCATGAGGAAGTAGCTGGCGAACAGCTGGGCGACGCGTTCGCGCTCCGCCGCCGGGCGGAAGATATCGTCCTCGGTGTCGCAGGCGAGGCGGTCCTGGTCAAGCAGCCAGTGGCCGATCTCGTGCCCTGCGGTGTAGCGCTGAACCGGGGGCTGCCGCTCGGTCGTGAGCATGATGCCGCCGCTGCCGTTCGGAATGACCGCGCCCAGCAGACTCCGCAGCGGCTGGAATACCAGCCACAGCCCGAGGCTGCCGATGGCGCCGAAGACATCTACGGGCTGCTCCTGATCAGCGCCAAGTTCCTCAAGCAGTTCGGCGGCAGCCTCCAACGCGTGGCGGCGGCGCGCAGCGAACGACGAGGGAGGCATTATGTCCCGCTGCCATCCGGGCCGGTGAACGGTGGGGGAGGCAGGCGCTTGCGGGAGGCAGGCGCCGGGCCGGCGGCGGCAAGGAACTGCGCGAACCGCAGGACCTGCTCTTTGTCGTCAGGTGACAGACTGGCCGTCGCGCGGTACAGCGCGCCGTCCATAGCGGCTGGCTCTGCGTCTTCTCCCAGCAGCCACTCGACGCTGCGCCGGTACAGGCGCGCCAGCCGGCGTAGTTCTAGCGCGGTGACGTTACGACGGCCCGCCTCGAACGCGATCACGCTAGTCCGCGGTATGCCCAGAGCGCCGGCGACGTCCTCCTGCGTGAGCCCGAGGGTTTCGCGGCCCGCGCGCAGCCGCGCGCCTACGACGCGATGCTCACCGCGAGGGTCCGCAGGCGCCGGTTCGGTGCTCGCGCGGTTTGGCTCAGTCATCGTTTGTGCTCCCCACCGCGACGACGAAGGCTACTGCCCAGTGGTCTTCATGAGTCAGTGACAGCGACCATGTCCGTAGGCTGAGGCTCTCGGCGAGGGCGGCGGCGCTGCCGTGCAGCAGCAGCGTTGGTGGTTCGCCTTCGCCTGCGCGGATCTCGACGTCCAGAGGGCTGATTACGCCTACGCCCTGTCCGAGCGCCTTCATTGTTGCCTCCTTCGCGGCCCAGCGGGTCGCCAGCCGGTCGGGCCGGCCGGCGCAATATGCCTGCTCTGCTGCCGTCCAGGCTGTTTCGAGGTATGCATCGCCGGATAGCTCGATCATGCGGGAGACGCGGTCGACGCTGACCATGTCGACGCCGGTGCGCAGCGCAACACCACTCATGTCGTCATCCGTTCCTGCACTGACCGGATCAGGTCGTCGACGCCCGACTTCCCGCCCCAGGTCGGACGCTCGGCGTCGGCGTACGTGGCCAGGACAGCGAGTTCCCCGATTGCAAATCCGGTCTGCTGGCTGAGAAACGCCAGCAGCCGGGACAACCCCAGCAGGTTGCCATACGCCTTCGTGATCAGGTACTGATGACGGTAGACCGCGAGCATGCTCAGCCTTCCTGATAGCAGGGTCAGATCGATGTGGACCAGGCAAGGAAACCCGCGCTGCCGCCGGTCAGTGGGCGCGTAGATCTGGACACCGATATCAGCCAGGCTTGGCGAGCCGTGCTGATCTGCCTCTCCGCCAATGGCGACATCGGCGACGTTCTGCGTCCGGATCCCGTTCTTGTGGTTACCACGCAGGTACTTGATCCGGTCGGCCAGCTGGTTGACGCCGCCTGGCTGCCTGCCTGGCCAGCTGGTCATCCTGCCGAAGTAGGTTCCGAGCGAGTTTCCGTCGGCCGTGCACAGCAGCGGCAGCATCTCGCCGTAGGCCTTGTACAGATCGGTCGCCGCTGTGTCGAGGCGCTGCACTGCATTGTCATCGAGGTCGGGAGACCACTCATAGCCGGGATCGCGGTACAGGCTGGCCGGGAAGATCGTGTTCGCGACCGTGTCGGTCGGCTGAATGCTCGTGCGGTTGCGGTGACCTGGCGCGAGCAGCTCATCGACCAGCCTCCGGACAGCGGGGTCCTCGTCGGCGAGGGGGTCGGTCACTGTCGTAAGCACATTGACCTGCTGCCCGCCCGACTGCTGGACGAAATCGAGCGTGCACAGCCACGCCTGGCCGACGTTGGGTGCTCCCGGCACGTAACCGCTCACGCGGCGCCCGCCAAGAGTGGAAGCTCGGCGATAGACTGCCGCACCAGCGAGGCCAGGCCGCCGACGCTGCGCAGGCTGTCGCGATCCACCTCAGACAGCTTCAACAGCTTGCACCCGAAAGCCCTGCCGATCGTGGCGATGACCCACACAGCTGTCATGCTGTCTAGGCCAAGGGTGCCATCGCTGTGCAGTGGGCCGGCGGCGACCTCCGCGGGCGCTCGGCGTTGCAGGCAGGCCAGCATCAGCATGATCTCCTGCTGCAGTGCCTCGTCGCGCAGGGCCGCGGCGTGCAGCGTCATTCCAGCCGGGCCAGCAAGCGGGTCGATACCGGATACCGCGGTCAGCGGCTTGCTGCTGGGCGCCTGCCTCGCCGTCTTGAAGAACAGCGAGCCGAGCGAGTCACTCGACACGTTCTCAGTCATGACATCAGTGTCGGATATTCCGACATCGAAGTCAAGCTCGGCCACCGACCCGCCGTCAGGCAAGGAACGCAGTCCGCGCCGGAGAAGCTCGGCGCGAAGGATGTCGCTCGTATTTCCGCGGTGTCGACAGGCGCCTTGACAACGGGACCAGGGCTACCAGACGCACCCGTGCTTTGTGCTGCCGGTGTAGGCGCGTTTGTCAGCTAGCGCGTCTAGAGTCAGTGCAGATCACGACGATGCGTGCGCTGTCATGTACGCAAATGATCGCATAGAGAGGCGGCGGGGACGTGGGTGTCCGGCTGGAGGATGTGACGCCGGGCGCGTTGGTGGGCGGGATCGCCCTGGACAGCTCGGTGAGCGTGGTCGCAGTGCGCTGGATCGGCTCGAACGCTTTGCAGCTCACGTACCGCACCGACGACGGCCGGCTGGATGAGCGCCTGCTGTACCGCGATCACGAGGCGAGGCTGACACTCCGGCAGCCGGCAGCGGCTTACGACTTCACGGCCGACGGGGCGCCGTTCAAGCTCGCTGCGGAGGCGCTGCGGATCCGGATGGCTGCCCGGTTCGACCCGATGCTGGCCGTGCACACCAGCGACCTGGAGCCGCTGCCGCATCAGATCGAGGCGGTGTACGGGGAGCTGCTGGAGCGGACTCCGCTGCGGTTCCTGCTGGCCGACGACCCCGGCGCGGGCAAGACGATTATGGCGGGCCTGTACGCCAAGGAACTGATGCTGCGCGGGGACCTGGAGCGCTGCCTGATCGTGGCGCCGGCCAGCCTGGTCGACCAGTGGC
>JBOHCP010000437.1:0-4975 GCA_050698875.1 Streptosporangiaceae bacterium
TCCCGCCGACGACCACAGGGATCCGCCGGCCGCGCACCGGCTTCGGGTTGACGCGCACCGCGTCGAAGCGGGTGAACTCGCCGCTGAACGAGGCGACATCGTCGGACCAGAGCGTCCGCATGGCGGCGACGTGCTCGGCGGTGCGCAGCCCGCGCCGCGCGAACGGGATGCCGAGCGCGGCGAACTCGTCGGCCGACCAGCCGATGCCCACGCCCAGGGTGAGTCGCCCGCCGGACAGCACGTCCAGCGTCGCGGCCTGCTTGGCCGTCAGCACCGGGTTGTGTTCCGGGAGCAGCAGTACGCCGGTCGCCAGCCCGATCCTCGTCGTGACGGCGGCGGCATACGTCAGGCCGAGCAGCGGATCGAGCCAGTCCGCGTCGGATTGCACCGCTATCCGACCGTCGGCCGAGTAGGGATATCGTGACCGTGGACGATCCACGAGCACCAGGTGCTCGCCTGCCCACAAGGTGGCGAAGCCGGCCGACTCGGCCGCCTTCGCGACGGCCCGGATCACCTGCGGCTGGGCGCCGGCACCGATGCCGAGCGCATGCAAACCGACCCGCATTCGTCCCCCTGGTTCCGTCTGGGCGCGCCGACCTTCATCCCCAGGAATGAGCAGCCGACGCCTGCGGCGGCGAGCAATCGGCCTGCCGGTTGCCGGACGGCGGCCGCGCTGCCTACCATCAGACGCGCCATCACGGCGACATGTGCGCAGGTTCATCCGGAGGAACAGCCGTGCATCCTGCTAACCGCGCACCCGCGGACCAGCCATCGGACGTCCAGCACGAGGTTCCTGTTCTGATCGTGGGGGGAAGCCTCGTCGGGCTGTCCGCCGCCTTGTTCCTGCGGTGGCACGGGATCGACTCACTGACCGTGGAGCGGCACTCCGGCACGGCGATCCGGGCCCGCGCCGGGCACTTCCACCTGCGTACGGTGGAGATCCTCCGCTCGGTCGGTCTCGAGGAGGCGATCCGTCGCAGGTCCGAGGAGCAGTACCACCCGGATGGGGGCATCAACAACGTCGAATCCCTGGCCGGGCGGGAAATCGCGAACTACTTCCCCAACCTGAACGCCGGTGTCGACGAGTTCAGCCCGACGGTCAGGCTGTTCATCAACCAGGACGCGCTGGAACCGATCATCCGGGCACGCGCCGAGGAGCTAGGCGCCCGGCTTCGGTACCGCACTGAGTGCACATCCCTGACTCAGGATGCTGACGGCGTCACCGCCATGCTCAGCGACCTGGACAGCGGGACCCAGACGACGACCCGCGCCAGGTACGTCATCGCGGCGGACGGGAATCGCAGCCCGATCCGGCAGCTCCTGGATATCGGCACGCACGGCCACGGGCTGCTGTCGAACAGCATCACCATCTACTTTCGCGCGCTGTCCGATCTCGGGCCCCTGCTCGCCGGCCGCAACCAGGGCGTGCACTACGTCACCAACCCGGTACTGCGCGGCTTCTTCCGGCTCGACCGGAGCGGCAATGCCGGCTTCCTCAGCGTCAATCTCGTCGGCGACATCTCCCGCCCGGAGATCGTGACCGGCTACCCGTCCGCGCCGTGGGCCAACGTCGCGGACGGGATCACCGAGCAGCGCGCGCTGGAGTTGCTGCGGGCGGCCATCGGCGTCCCGGACTTCCCGGTCGTGATCGAGGACATCGCGACCTGGCGCGCCGTCGCCGACGGAGCCGACCGCTATCAGGACGGACGGGTGTTCCTGCTGGGTGATGCCGCGCACGTGGTCCCGCCGAACGGCGGATACGGCGGGAACACCGGCGTGCAGGATGCGCACAACCTCGCCTGGAAGCTGTCCCTCGTGCTGGCCGGGGTCGCCGGGCCCGGACTGCTGCAGACCTACGATGCCGAGCGACGGCCCGTCGGCGACCTCACGGTAGAGCAGGCCTACGCCAGGTACGTGACCCGGGTCGCGCCGTACCTGGGCACCGAGAACATGCAGCCGCTCGTGGCCGACTTCTCGATGGAGATCGGCTATCGCTACAACTCGGCCGCGGTCATCCCTGAGGCGGGCGGCGGCCAGCCGCTGCACGAGCATCCGCGCGAATCGCGCGGTCGCCCCGGCAGTCGCGCGCCGCACGTGTGGCTCGACCGCCGTGGCTCGCGAGTATCCTCGCTCGACCTGCTCGGCCGGAACTTCGTACTGCTGGCTGGGCCGCAGGGGCAGGACTGGTGCGCCGCTGCGCAGCAGGCCGCGCAGCAGCTCGGTGTCGGGCTCGACGCCTACCGGGTGGGCGGCGACGAGCTGACGGATGCTGACGGCGGCTTCGCTGACGGCTACGGGATCTCAGCCGCTGGTGCCGTGATCGTGCGACCCGACGGCTTCGTCGGCTGGCGCGCCCCGGACGCGACGGATGGCTCGGCGGACACGATGGCACGGGTCCTGAGCGCGCTGCTGTGCCGCGGGACCGGCCCGGCCGAGGACTCTCAGGCAGCGCCGGGCACGAGGTAGGAGCTGAGGTGGCTGTCGAGCGCGCCGCCGCCAGAACAAGCCGAGTGGTCCGTCTTCCGACGCCTCCAACCACGGTGACCGGGACCTCGAATTGAGACCGCACCTCTGCGATCTGCATCACAGAACCCGGCAGCGAATACAACACAGCCGGCCTCCAGAACCGCGGCGACAATGGCCGCGCGGCGTGCGGCCTGCTCATCCGGGCGAGTCTCGGCGGCAATACCGTGGCTGGCAGATCCTCGCCGAGCACCCCGACCTGACCCGCGAGGATGGGCGCGAGGCCCTGCTGTACGCCGCCGAGGCCGTGCGCGAGCGGGAACTTGCGCTGCGGCACTCCGCATGAATTTCCTCATCGACAACAACCACTCACCGCGCGTCGCCACTCTCCTCAAGGCAGATGGCCATGACGCCGCCCACTTACGAGATCTCGGCCTCCAGGCGGCGGCGGACTCCGCGGTACTAGATCGCGCTACAGCCGAGGCCAGGGTGCTCGTGTCAGCCGACACCGACTTCGGGGCATTGCTGGCCCGCACCGGCGCAACGACACCGTCCGTCTTCTCATCCGGCGCCTTCAAGGACGCAGCGCAGCCGACCAGACGGCGATCATCCTGGCCAACCTCCCCGAAGTAACCGAGAACCTCAATGCGGGAGCGATCGTCGTCCTGACCGACAGCTTCATCCGCATCCGGCGCCTGCCGCTCTCCGGGATGACACAGGATCCCGTCATCGACTCACCTGGACCACCCCCCACGCCGTGACCGCAGCGCTCCCCCCGAACCGAGGCGATTTCAGCTTTGGAGGCTCTTCGAAGTTGAGGGGGCTGGTCACCCTCGCGTCGGCTTGCTGATGATCGTCCGTTTGCAGTGCAACCGTAGTCGGCGGCGCTGGTTTTCGAGGTTGCGGAACCCGAATGCGATGCGGGCGTCTTTGATCATCCTGTTGGTGGCCTCGGTCCGGGCGTTTGGTGATGCCGGTGCCGATGAAGGCGAGGATCTGCGCCCACCGGGCCTCGATCGTCCGGGCAAGGGTGGTGGCCTCGGGGACGTCGGCGCGGGCCAGCGACAGCAGGTAGCGGAGTTCTTCCTTGGCGATCCAGGCGGCGAGCAGCTCGCCGGTCGCCTCCTGGGTCTGGATCTCGTCCCACATCCTGGTGAACTGCTCGCTGGTGAACCGCTCGGGGGCGCGCAGCAGCCGGCGGCGGTTGGCCCACGCCGGGTCGCGGCTGGTGCCGCGCGATGTGGCGCAGATCCTGGATGGCCGTGGGCCGAGGTCACCGTGCACGACCCGCAGGCGATCGAGAACGCACGGCGAGCGTGGCCGGAGCTGCGCTGCGCCGACTCCGTCCGTGCCGCGGCCGCCGGCGCGGAACTGGTGCTCCTGCTCACCGACTGGCCCGAGTACGCCGGCCTCAGCCCCGATGAGCTCGCCGAGGTCACCGCGGCGCGGGCTTTAGGCCAGGACCCAGGGGGGCAGTGACCTACTCGGCGCGGTACTCCCGCTGCCCGGTCGCGTTGTTGTACCAGACGCGGGTCCGCTTACCCGATTCCGGGTCATTGAACACCTCGTCTGTCGGCTGGGCGGCGCTCGCCGCGCCGGTCGATTTGCGGGTACCGCGGTAGCGGTCCCAGCCGAACAGCGCGATGACGATTCCGACGATGACGACCGCCACGATGATCCATATCACGACCATGACCGGCCTCCGCTCAGCCCTGCTGGCCGGTCGGCTGGGTCTGGTCCCACTCGATCACGCGGGCGGTGCCATAGGCCACGATCTCGCTCATCGTCCGGCCCATCTCGGTGGAGTCAAAGCGCATCATGGTCACGGCGTTGGCGCCCATGGCCGCGGCGTTCTGCACCATCCGGTCCAGCGCCTGCCGCCTGGCGTCCTCGTTCAGTTTGACGTACGACCCGATCTCGCCGCCGGCGAGACTCTTGAGGAAGGCGGCGATGTTGCCGCCGAGGCTGCGGGACCTGACGGTCAGGCCGAACACCTGGCCGAGCGTCCTGACCACGGTGGCCCCGGGGATGTTCTCAGTCGTCGTGACGATCATGGACCGCGACGGACCGACGTTCTCGGCTGGCGTCTCCATCGGGCTATCTCCTTCGAGCCGCTGCGCCGGCCGACCCGGCGCGGATAAATCTGATATCACTTTGATAGTAGCACCATCAAGCGCGAAGCGAGACAGGACGGGTCGACCGATTTCCGGGTATCTGACGGCGCGGCCCGCGACCGGTGCCGCCGGGGTGGGCGCCAGCCCCGGCTACCGATTCGGCTACGCCAATCGCGGCCGGCCCGGAGGTGCCGTGGCTGCAGCTCCATGGCCGACCCGAGACCGTCGCTACAGCTTATGGCCGCGGACGACCGAGTGCAGCGGCGAGGTCGAGCGGCAGTCGATGTCGACGAAGCCGGCGTCGGTGAGCAGGGACTCCAGCTGGCCGAACGTGAACTGCTGCCCCTGGGTGCTGGCCGCCATCAGCACGGAGAACGCGGCCGCTGTCCGGGGGCCGG
>JBOHCP010000438.1:0-4972 GCA_050698875.1 Streptosporangiaceae bacterium
CTCGGTGTCGGCTCGATTGACAGCTTTCTGCGCGAGGTGGACGCGATCAATCTGTCCCGTCGCGCCAGGGTTGCCGACCTGGCAAGGGAGGTCGTCGGCGGTGACCTGGCAGGACTGCACGTCGCGGTGCTCGGCATTGCCTTCAAGCCGGGCAGCGATGACGTGCGCGACTCGCCGAGCCTTTCGGTGTGCGACCAGCTCGCCCGAGAGGGTGCGATCGTCCGAGTGCATGATCCGGTGGCCGCCCGGAATGCCGCGCTGATCAGGCCAGATCTGCACTACGCCGACACCGTGGCCGAGGCCGCTGATGGTGCGGACGTCATCTTGCATCTGACCGAGTGGGCTGACTATCGCGCCATCGATCCGGTGGCGCTCGGGCACGTCGTCCGCCGCCGGAACATCGTCGACGCCCGGTGCGCGCTCGACGCCGAGTACTGGCGGTCCGCTGGCTGGTTCGTAAGGATTCTCGGGCGCCCCTGACACCGCAGCCCGGCCGCGGCCGACTGTCAGCCCGCGACGGCGGCAGGGCTGGCGGGGAAGCTGCCAGCCAGCTCAGGTACCCTGGCCAGGATCCGCCGACGGAAGGTGAGTCTGCACAGTTATGGGTGACACCTCTGCCGCGCCGGACCGGGCCGCGACTCCTGGCGCCGCCAGCACGCCCATACCGGGACCGCTGGCAGGGCTGCTCGTCGCCGACTTCTCCCGAGTGCTCGCCGGGCCGTACTGCACGCAGATTCTGGGCGATCTTGGCGCCGAGGTCATCAAGGTAGAGGGTCCGGGCGGCGACGACACCCGGCACTGGATGCCGCCCGTGCGCAGCGGAATCTCCACCTACTACCTGTCGGTGAACCGGAACAAGCGCTCCGTCCTGCTCAACCTCAAGGACGAGGCGGACCGCGCGCTCGCCACCGAGCTGGCCAGGCGCGCCGACATCATGATCGAGAACTTCAAGCCGGGCGGGCTGCGCCAGTTCGAGCTCGACTACGACAGCGTCCGGACGGTCAACCCGGCCGTGATCTACGCGTCGATCACTGGGTTCGGCGGCGGCGGCGGCGCGCACCTGCCTGGCTACGACCTGATCGTCGAGGCCATGTCCGGCATGATGAGCCTGCAGGGGGACACCGACGGGACTCCGTACCGGGCCGGCATCGCCGTGTTCGACGTGATGTCCGGCCTGCAGACCGCCATCGGCATCCTGGCTGCGCTCGACCATCGGCGCCGCACCGGAGAAGGCCAGCACGTCGAGGTCAACCTGATGTCCGCGGCCCTCGCGGGGATGGTCAACCAGACCGGAGCGTTCGCGTCGGCCGGAGTGGTGCCGCACCGGATGGGCAATTCGCACCCGAGCCTGTTCCCGTATGAGCCACTGCCGACCGGAGACGGCGACCTGGTCATCGCGGCCGGGAACGACACTCAGTTCCGCAACCTCTGCGCGGTGATAGGCGCGCCGGAGCTTGCCACCGACGAGCGGTTCGCCGCCAACTCCGGCCGCACGGCGAACCGGGACGAGCTGCGCCCGCTGCTGGTCGAGCGCCTCAAGGCGCGTCCCGCAGCCGAGTGGTTCGACCTGCTCATCGCGGCCGGCGTGCCGTGTGGACCGATCAACAGCGTGGCCGGCGGCGTGGCGTTCGCCGAGCGCATCGGCCTCGACCCGATCGTGCTGGCGGGTCACGGCGAGACCGCGGTGCCCGGCATCCGCAACCCGCTGACGTTCTCGGCCACCCGGCCGCGCTACGACCTGCCGCCGCCAGCGCTTGACGAGCACGGCGAGCAGATCCGCTCGTGGCTGGCCGACCGGTCCGACCCGCTGCCGCCGCCCTAGCTTCCTAGCGAACCGGTCCCGGCATCTCCGACTGCTCAGCGAAGCGCAGCAGCCGCGCCGCCTCGGCCGGCCGGGTGTTGAAGTCGGCGATGCGCGCCCGCGCCGCGGTTGCGAGGTGCGGCCACGGGCTGTCATGCACCGCGGCCAGGAAGCGCCGGCAGAAGACCGTGCGCAGGGATCCGATCACCGGGCGGAGCCACGCCGGGATCAGGTCCGTGTCCGCGGTCGCCATGATCAGGTACGCCATCGCGACGTCCGCGCCCGGCGCGCCGAGCCGAGCTCCGGTCCAGTCGATGACGACGGGACCGCGCTTGGTCAGCATTACGTTGGCCGGATGCAGGTCCAGGTGCACCACGGCGGTGCCGGTGCCGAGCGGCGTGCCATCCGGGCCCACTACCGCGGGCCAGTCGGGCGGACCGCTCATACGGTGCAGCCGGTTGTGCAGGTCCGCCAGCGTGCGGGCGTGCCGCGGAATCAGCCACGGCTTGCGGCCGAGGTCGGCCAGCATGTCGGGGCCGTCGAGCCGCTCCATCACCAGGTCCGCCCCGTCCGCGTCGTACACCTCAGGGACCGGGTAGCCCGCCGCGGCGAGGTACCGCATGAGCCGCGCCTCGGCCGCCGCGTCGACGGGAACGCGGTAGCGACGCAGCACCCGGCCGCTGCCGAGTGCGAATACGTCGGCGGTGCGACCCGAGCCAAGCAGGGGTCCGGGAGCCGCTGCTGACGACATGACCGAACGCTAGTGCACCCGGCGCGGCTCAGGCGAGCACGGCCAGCAGGGTGAGCACAGCGAGCAGCGACGTCGGGCGAGAGCGGCGGTGACGGCCACCACCGCGAGCACGAAGGACGCCGCACCGGTCTGCGTTCGTGACCGCAGCCAGCAGACCACGATCACCGCGGCCTCTGGGCGCGGTGCCCGCCGGACAGGCGGCGGGCCCGCATGCGCGGATCCAGCCCGAGCCCGGTGATCCGCCGCGCTGTCGGGTCCGAGTCCCAGCCGGGATTGAGCGCCGCGGCCATCCGCAGGTGCGCGGCGACTGGCGGCGGCCTCGACGTCACCGTGACGTTCCGGCCGGCCACGGAAGATCAGTAAGACTCACCCAGCTACTCTGCGAGCGCAGCGGCGAAGGCGTCGTCGTGGTCAAACGGCCCGACGACGGCGAGCGCCTTGCGCTGGCCAAGTACCTGCGAGGCCACCTCGCGCACCTGATCGTGGGTGACCGCGCTGATCTCGGCCAGGATCTCTTCGACCGGTTCCAGCCGGGGGTAGACCAGCTCAGACTTGCCCAGCCTGCTCATCCGCGAGGACGGATCCTCCAGGCCGAGCACGATCGAGCCGCGCAGCTGGCCCTTGCCGCGGTCGAGTTCCTCGTCGGTCAGCCCGGTCTCGATCATCTTGCCGATCTCGTCGCGGCAGATGGCGAGGACCTCCTCCGTCTTGGCCGGGAGGCAGCCCGCGTAGACGCCCCACTGGCCGGTTTCGGCGTGCTGTGAGCTGAAGCTGTACACCGAGTAAGCCAGCCCGCGCTTCTCCCTGACCTCCTGGAACAGCCGCGACGACATGCCGCCGCCGAGCGCGGCGTTGAGCACGCCGAGGGCGAACCGGCGCGGGTCGGTGCGCGCCAGCCCGGCGCAGCCGAGCACGAGGTTAGCCTGTTCCACTGGCCGCGACACCAGCCGAACCCCAGTGCCGTTTGCAACACTGCCGTTTGCAACACTGCCGTTCGCAACACTGCCGTTTGCAACACTGCCGTTTGCAACACTGCCGTTTGCAACACTGCCGTCGACAGCGCTATCCGCCGCCCGCTCACCCGCCGGGCCGGACAGCCGCGGCGGCACCGGCACCGCGTCGCCGGACAGCAGCGAGCCGAACGCGGCCCTCGTCAGCTCGACCACGTGCTCGTGGTCTAGGCTGCCCGCGGCGGCTATCACGAGATTGGCGGGGGTGTATCTCGCCCGGTAGTGCTCCGCGACCCGATCCCTGCTGATCGAGTTGATGGACTCGACCGTGCCGAGAATGGGCCGGCCGAGCGGAGTGTCGCCGAACAGTTGCGCGGCGAACGCCTCGTGCACGAGGTCGGCCGGGTCGTCCTCGTTCATCGCGATTTCCTCGAGGATGACGCCGCGCTCCGCGTCGACATCCCTGGGCTCCAGCAGCGAGCCGGTCACCATGTCGCAGAGCACGTCGATCGCGAGCGGCAGGTCCTCGTCGAGCACCCGGGCGTAATAGCACGTGTACTCCTTGGCGGTGAACGCGTTCAGCTCGCCGCCGACCGCGTCCATCGCCGCGGAGATGTCCAGCGCGCTGCGCCGGGCGGTGCCCTTGAACAGCAAGTGCTCAAGGTAGTGGGTGGCGCCGGCGTGCGGGACGTCCTCATCCCGCGAGCCGACGCCCGCCCAGATCCCGAACGCCGCGGACCGCATCGCCGGGAGGTTCTCTGTGACCACCCGCAGGCCGCCAGGCAGCACCGTGCGCAAGATCGCCTCGCCGCCGACGAGCCGCTGCGTGCCAGCCGTCATGATCGCTGGCCTGTCGTCACGAGTTGCCGGGCTCGTAGCCGCCCGATGACCCGCCGCTCACGGGGCCGCCGCGGCTGCGCTGCCGGGTGCGGTGATGGTCGCCGCGGTCGCCGCGGTCTCGGTCGCCCCGACCGGGCGGCCGGTCGCCACCACGGTCATGACGGGGACGGGAACGAGCCTCGTCACCGCCGCCGCCCAGGTCCTCCCCAGCCGCTTCCCGCTCCACGACCTCCACGGGCACCAGCGACAGCTTCCCGCGGTCATCGATCTCGCGGATCTCGACCTGGATCTTGTCGCCGACCTTCATCACGTCGTCGACGTTCTCGATCCGGGCGCCGCCGTGCAGCTTGCGGATCTGGGTGATGTGCAGCAGTCCGTCCCGGCCCGGTAGCAGCGACACGAACGCGCCGAACGTGGTGGTCTTGACCACGGTGCCGAGGAACCGCTCGCCCACCTCCGGGATGTGCGGGTTGGCGATCGCGTTGATCGCCGCCCGCGCCGCCTCGGCGGCGTTGCCGTCGGTCGCGCCGATGTAGATCGTGCCGTCGTCCTCGATGGTGATGTCGGCGCCGGTCTCCTCCTGGATCGAGTTGATCATCTTGCCCTTCGGGCCGATGACCTCGCCGATCT
>JBOHCP010000439.1:0-4947 GCA_050698875.1 Streptosporangiaceae bacterium
CCACTGCCCCGAGCACCGGTCATGGGCCCAGATATGCCCTCATGTGAACATAGACCTTGTGCTCGGAATCCGGACAGGTCAGCCCTCGACGGCGAACACCACCCAGGCTTATATCTGCGAAACCCGCGCCAGAGCCCAGCCGTAACCTGCGAGCGTAACCGTCACGGCGACGCCGGGCGGGCGGACCGGGCGATGCTCGCCAGCTTGTCGTAGTGCTGTTTCCAGGCTGCGGCACCGGCTTCTTGCGGCATGTTGCTGACGCCCTCGAGCAGGCCGGCAGCACCGTCGATGGCTTCCCTGATGATGTCGGCGTGCCCGGCGTGCCGGGCGGTCTCCGCGATCGTGTGGACGAGCAGGGTGTGCAGCGTCGGGTGCCTGCTTTCCGCTGGCCACCATGGCACGGTACCGCGCGCATCCAGTGGCAGCTCCTCGATCGTGGCGTCGGAGTGCGCCCATACCCGCCGGCAGAAGTCCGTCACCTGCTCGCGTGACTCGGCGGCGGTGGCATACATGTGACCGCTCAGCTCAGCGTCGTCGTCCTCGCGCCAGTCCAGCTCACTCTCGCCGGAGAACGGCCGGTCAACCACTCCGCCGAAGTACTGGCATTCCACCCCCGCGCAGTGCTTGACGAGCCCGAGCAGGTTGGTGCCTGTGGGCGTCATCGGCCGCCGGATGTCGTAGTCGGAGAGCCCCTCGAGTTTCCACAGCAGGACCTCGCGCGCGTTCTGCAGGTACCGGTGCAACGTCTGCTTTTCATCAGACTCAGTCATGGCTGAGAGTCTTTCGCGCCGACAGCCAGGTCGCTAGCAACTCGGGTCACGGTCGGCTAGCAATGTTGTCGTCCTGGGTCTTGGCGCGAGGGCCGACGGGGATTGAGCTGCACATGATCGCGCGGATATGGCACGGGTGGACGCGTCTGGGCGAGCAGTTCAGATGTGCTAGGCGCGCCGCCCCTGGACATCAGCGACGATCTGCTCGGCTTCCCGGCGAGCACGGGCGAGGACTTGCTCCGCCTCTCTTTGCGGTCGGCAATGGCGGCTGCGTTAGTCTGCCGAGCGAGGACCACGATTTGAGCGGCGGCCATGGCGTGCCAGCGGTGGTGGCGGATCACCTTGACTACAGGCCGGGCCGCCGAAAAGTGCTGGTAGGGGTCGGTGGCCTCGACTTTCTGGCCGGCCCTGATCTTGGAGATCGCGACGGCTGCGCCGGAGGCGAGCAGCACCTTCGTCTTGCCGGTGAAGGAGTTGGTCAGGCACGACCGGGCCTCATCCAGGAGGCCGTTGCTGTCTTCTGCGGCAAAGCTGCGCGGACCCTGTTGGTTTATTCGGAGGTCACGCGGCCATCGTGAGGTCGAGCCGCTGCAGGTGGGTGGTCCGGGCCCGGTCGAGGGGCTTGCCGGTCCACCAGGCGTCCAGCCGGATCAGGTTGACCGCGGTGGCGGAGGCGTTGTGCTCGAGGGTGACCTTGGGCAGGCCGAGGTAGCGGGCGCGGCGGATGCCGGTGACGTGGGTGGCCCGGGCAATGGTGCCCTCGACGCCGGCGCGGATCTTGTAGCGGTCTTTCCATTGCTGGCTGTCTTGCCCGGCGCGGGCGGCGGCGACGGCGTCGTGGACCTGGCGGGGGCGCAGGGACAGCTGCCGGCCTGATCGGGCCGAGCGGGTGCACAGGTCCTTTGCCGGGCAGGCCTGGCAGGCGGCCTTGCCGGACCTGACCACGATCGCCTCGGTGCCCCGCTGGCGGCACCGGCTCCGCACGGTGCTGGTGACGCCCTGGGGGCAGGTGACCTGATGGCGGTCCCAGTCGATGGTGAACGCCGCGGTGGTGTACCCGCCGGAGCGGGCCTGCGGTGAGGTGTCGGCCAGCAGCGGGCCGAGCAGGGTGATGCCGCGGGCGCGGGCGGTCAGCAGCAGGTCCGCGCTGGTGTAGCCGGCGTCGACGGCATGCTCGCCCGGACTAAGGTCCCTGGCGGCCAGCATGTCGTGAACGGGCTCGGTCATGACCACGTCCGGCACGGCCGCGTGGGTGGTGGCCACGTTCGTGACAAGGTTCGGCGCCGCGGGCCGGCCAGTGTCCGGGTCGTCATCGGCGGCCCGGCTGCACGTCTCGGAGACATGGGCCCTGTACCCGAGCCAGCTTCTGCCGCGCTTCTCGGAGTAGCGAGCGTCGGTGTCGCAGGGAGAGACGATCGCGGTTCTGCCCGGCGGGAGGCCGCGCCCGGTAAGGCCTGCCTCCCGCCGTTCCACCTTCTCCCCGTGCTCATCGATGACCCGGTAATACTGCTGCACCCAGACCTGGCGCAGCGCACCCAGCTGAACGCGGCGAACGCCACATCCCACGCCGCCGTGACCGGTCCGGCCATGTCCCAGTCGAAGAACCCGGCCAGCCTGCCGTCGCGCCACGCAGCGTTATAGGGAGCCGCGTCGTTGTGACCGACGATGAGTCCCGGCGCCCACTGGCCGCCCATCCGCCACACCGCACCGTATGCCGCTTGGGCGGCCTGGTGTCCCGACGGTCCAGACCCGATACTGCCGATGACAGCCTGTTCTCCGAGCGGATGCTGGTTAGGTCACCCATCGGATCGGGCGCCACTCGCCGGTAGCAGGGTCGCGACCGAACTCGAGCGGTGTCTCAGAACGTTCCTCGAGTTTTCGCGCCCGACCCCATTCCGTTGCGGCCGGGTGGCGCCGACCGCTTAGCCACAGGAGCAAGGGCCACACCGGGCGCTGTTCATCCTGACCAGGGTAGAAGTGCTCGATCACGAGCCGGCACAGCTCTTCGGGCGGCTCGTAGAGCAATCCCAGCCCGCAGGTGACGTCGTAGGTGTGGACGAGCAGTTCCTCGCATGCCATGGCGAGGAACTGCTCTGCGTTCCGCATCCCGCTGACGTGGAAGCCGAAGGCGTCCTTTGGTGCCGCAGCCGCAACGCCGGCAAGCGCCGCAGCGCAACCCTCGATGGCCTCGAGCCGTTCCTGCCGCGTCGCGTCTAGCGCGGGATACACCCTTACTGCGATGTAACGAGTGGAACGGCTCGAGAGATAGAAGGCGTACTTGGCAGGGGCCCCGGTCATATGCGCGATCGTCCGGTCGACGCTCCACTCAAGGTCGCCAGCCCTTACCGACCAGTCCGCATCGACGCCAGGCTGCAGCGCTGCAACGACGGCCGCAGCCGCAGCCTGGACGGAACCGGGCCGGATGGTCACGAGCCATTATCGCGTCAATTGTACCGCGGCTGCACCGCACGCAGGAATCGCGGCCGCTCGCCCAGTCTCAGACCTCCGGAAGTTGACTAGTGCAGCCCCTCACTGGTCCTTGACTGGTTCTGTGACCGGCTCCTGCTTACGGGCTGTGACGGCTTCGGGGCGGGCCGGCTCGGGCTGGGGGCTGGGGCGGGGGCTGGGGTGGCGCTGGAGGTATCGGGGCGTGCTCGGCGCCGGCGTCGTAGGACCACTTGCAGGGCCTGCGTGCTTGTTGTGCTTGATGGTGAACGCGGTGATCTTCGCCTCGAGCTCGTCGTTGCGCCGGATCCGCTCGGCGACGACTTGCCCGGTCGTGACGTTCATCGCCGCGACGATCGGGACGGTGCCGTGGCGGACGTACTCGAACTCCCGGCGGGCGTCGCGGCCGGGCCGCGCGCGATGTACGTGAAGACGTCGGTCCGGAAGACCAGCAGCGGCGAGGTCCGGCAGGTCCGACACTCCGCGCTGCCAGCGGCTGGCTGCCGGAGTTGCGGGCTGGCGGCGGCTATCCTTGTGTCATGGCCGATACCACGCCCGCCGCTGACACCGTCCCGGTGCGCGAGCTGCCCTCGTTCGTCGGGGTGGCTGACTCCGGTGACGGCAGCCTGTCGGTCCGGGTCGATGAGATTCTCTACGGGGAGCCTGCCAGCGGTGATGCGGCCGCATGAGCGGCCAGCTCACCGTCTTTGACACCGGGCCGATCGTCGCCGCCCTGGACCGCTCCGACCGTTACCATCACGCCTGCGCCGAGCTGATCGCTAACACTCCCGGCGTGCTGCTGCCGCCGGTGCCGGTGATCGTGGAGACCGCCCAGCTCGCCCACGCCCGCCTCGGCGTGGCCGCGGAGGCCGCGTTCACCGAGTCGGTCGCCCGCGAGCAGCAGTTCACCATCATCAGCCCGACCGAGGAGGAGCTGAGCTGGAGGCGCGGCTGAAGCAGACGCCGCGGAACTCGTCGAAGCCGCCGTCGAGTGAGGGGCTGGGCAAGCCGGCGCCGAGGTCGCTGCGGAAGAAGACTGGCCGCAAGCCGGGCGGGCAGCAGGGCCATGACGGCAAGACCCTGGCGCAGGTGGCGCGGCCGGACCGGGAGGTGCGGCACGAGCCTGCCGGGTGCTCCAGTTGCGGGGCGGGCCTGGCGGGCCGTCCGGTCACCGGGGTGGATCGCCGGCAGGTCTTCGACCTGCCGCCGGTGAAGGTCGAGGTGACCGAGCATCAGCTGATCGAGCGGGAGTGCTGTTGCGGGCAGCGCACCAGGGCCGCGGCCCCGCAGGGCGCGGAGGCGCCGGTTCAGTACGGGCCGCGGGTCGCGGCGATCATCGTTTACCTGTACGCCGGGCAGTTCCTGTCGAAGAAGCGGACCGCGCAGGCACTGGCCGAGCTGTTCGGCGTCCCGCTTGCCTCCGGCACGGTCGCCGCGGTCACCGCGCGGGCCGCCGGGAAGCTGGAGGAGTTCCTGGAGCGCCTGCGCGCGGCGATCGCCGGCACCGCCGTCGCGGGCTTCGACGAGACCGGGTTCCGCGTCGGCGGCAGGCTGCACTGGGTGCACTGCGCCCGCACCGGCAAGTACACCCTGATCACGGTCCACCCCCGGCGGGGGACCGAGGCCATGAAGGCGATGGGGGTGCTGCCGTCGTTCGCCGGCGTCGCCGTCCACGACGCCCGGGCGCCGTATGACACCTGCACCGCCCCCGATCACCAGCTGTGCTGCGCGC
>JBOHCP010000440.1:0-4942 GCA_050698875.1 Streptosporangiaceae bacterium
AGCAGGGACAGCGAGCAGTCCGTCGCGGCGGCGAGGATGTGCTCGACGCCTAGCAGCGGATGATCGGAGACGTAGAGCCCGAGCATCTCGCGCTCGAATGCGAGCAGCGTCGGCTTATCCCACTCTCCGGCGGGGATCGGAACGTCGAAGGTCACGTCGGCTGCCGGGTCGTCGCCGAACAGCGAGTCCTGGCCGATGGCCTCGTTCCGCTTCACGTCGATGATCGCGTCAACGGCCTGCTCATGGATGAGCATCAGGCCGCGCCGCGGATGCCCGAACGAGTCGAACGACCCCGCCTTGACCAGCGACTCGATCACGCGCTTGTTGCAGACGTTGACGGGCACCTTCCTGAGGAAGTCGGAGAAGCTGGTGAACGCCGCCTTCGCCGTGCGGGCCTCGACGATCGAGTCCACGACCGCGGTGCCGACGTTGCGGACGGCCGCGAGGCCGAACCTGACGTCGGGGCCCACCGCGGTGAAGATCGCGGTAGAGGCGTTCACGTCCGGCGGCAGCACCTTGATGCCCATCCGGCGGCACTCGTTCAGGTACAGCGCGGACTTGTCCTTGTCACCGGCCACCGAGGTCAGCAACCCGGCCATGTACTCGGCCGGGTAATTCGCCTTGAGGTAGGCGGTCCAGTACGAGATGAGCGCGTACCCGGCCGCGTGCGCCTTGTTGAACGCGTAACCGGAGAACGGGACCATCACGTCCCAGATCGTCCTGATCGCCGCGTCGGAGTACCCGTTGGCCTTCATCCCGGCCGCGAACGGCTCGTACTCCGCCTCCAGGATCTCCTTCTTCTTCTTGCCCATCGCCCGGCGGAGCAGATCGGCCTTGCCCGGCGAGTAACCGGCCAGCCGCTGCGCCGCCAGCATCACGTCCTCCTGGTAGACCAGCAGGCCGTAGCTCTCGCCGAGAACGTCGGTCAGCGGCTCGGCGAGCTCGGGGTGGATCGGCGTCACCGGAGCCCGGCCGGTCTTGCGGTCGGCGTACACCGGGGCGCTCGCCATCGGGCCAGGCCGGTACAGCGCGTTTACCGCAGAGATGTCGCTGAACTTGTCCACCCGCATCGACCGGAGCAGCCCGCGCATCGGGCCGCCCTCAAGCTGGAACACGCCCAGCGTGTCGCCGCGCGCCAGGAGCTCGTACGCGGGCTTGTCGTCGAGCGGCAGGTGGTCGAGGTCGATCTCGATGCCCCGGTTCGCCTTGATCCCCGCCACCGCGTCCTCCAGCACGGTGAGGTTGCGCAGCCCGAGAAAGTCCATCTTGAGCAGGCCGATGTCCTCGCACGCCGAATAGTCGAACTGCGTGATGATGGCCCCGTCGGCCTCCCGCCGCCAGACCGGGATGTGGTCCATCAACGGCTCGCTGCTCATGATGACGCCGGCCGCGTGCACGCCCGGCTGGCGGATCAGCCCCTCTAGCCCCCTAGCGGTGTCGATGACCTGGCGCACCTCCGCCTCGGCGTCGTACAGCGTCCGCAGCTCGGCCGCCTCACCGTAGCGCGGGTTGTCGGTTTCAAAGATGCCGGCCAGCGGGATGTCCTTGCCCAGCACCGCGGGCGGAAACGCCTTGGTGATCCGGTCGCCGAGCGCGTAGGGGAAGCCGAGTACCCGCGCGGCATCCTTCACCGCGGCCTTGGCCTTGATAGTCCCGTACGTGACGATCTGGGCCACCCGGTCGTCGCCGTACTTCTCCGTGACGTACCTGATGACGTCGCCCCGCCGGCGCTCGTCGAAGTCGATGTCGATGTCCGGCATGGACACTCGCTCGGGGTTGAGGAACCGCTCGAACACCAGCCCATGGAAAATCGGGTCCAGGTCAGTGATGCCGAGCGCATAGGACACGATCGAGCCACCCGCCGACCCGCGGCACGGTCCGACCCGGATCCCGTTGCGCTTCGCCCACATGATGAAGTCCGCCACGACCAGGAAGTACGCGCAGAACCCCATCGTCTCGATGACGCCCATCTCGTACTCGGCCTGACGGCGGCGCGGCTCGTCGTAGCCCTCCGGGTAGCGCCGGTCCATGCCACGCCAGACCTCGCTGCGCAGCCAGCTCTCCTCGGTCTCGCCCGCAGGCAACGGGAACCGCGGCAACAGGTTGGCCTTGGCGAAGGACGCGCTCGCCCGCTCGGCGACCAGCAGCGTGTTGTCACAGCCGCGCTGCCAGTCCTCATCGCTGTGCAGCGACCGCATCTGCTCCGGGCTCTTGATGTAGTACTCAGGGCCGCCGTCGAGCCGGAACCGGCCCGGATCGGCCAAGGTGGTGGCGGTCTGCACGCACAGCAACACCTCGTGCGCCTCCGCGTCCTGCTGACGGCTGTAGTGCGAGTCATTGGTCACCAGGTACGGCAGCTGCAGCGCGGTGGCAATCTTCCGCAGGCCGTCCGCCGAACGCCTGTCGATCTCCAGGCCATGGTCCATGAGCTCAACGAAGAAATTGCCCGGCCCGAAGATGTCGCGAAAATCCGCTGCCGCTGCGAGCGCCCGCTCGTACTGGCCCAGCCGCAGCCTGGTCGCCACCTCACCGCCAGCGCAGCCAGTGGTCGCGATGATGCCCGTCGCATACCGCGACAGCAGCTCACGATCCATCCGCGGCTTGCGGAAATAGCCCTCGAGCGAGGCCCGCGAGGACAGCGCGAACAGGTTGTGCATGCCTTCGGTGGTCTCCGCGAGCAGCGTCATGTGCGTGTAGGCGCCTGCGCCTGACACGTCGTCATTCCGTTGTGTCGGCGTGCCCCAGAGCACCGGCTGCTTGTGCTTGCGGTGCTCGGGCGCGACGTATGCCTCGATGCCGATGATCGGCTTGATGCCAGCCGCCTGGCCACGCGACCAGAAGTCGTACGCCCCGTACACGTTGCCGTGGTCGGTGATCGCGATGGCCGGCATGCCGGTCCGCTCGCACTCGGCGAATAGCTGCGCGATCCGGGCCGCGCCGTCCAGCATGGAGTACTCGGTGTGGACGTGCAGGTGCACGAACGAGTCTGCCTTTCGGGCAGCACCGCTGCGCGTGGTCCGGCTCGCCGCCATGAAGCACCGCCTCCTTCAGGCATGCTGCCACGAGCCTGACCCGGCGTCCTGGCGATCTCGCGCTGGCCCCGTGCTGGTTGCCTGGCGTGGCGCAGAAGCCAAGCCAGGCCGTGCCAGCCCGCCCTGCCAGCCAGCCGCTGGGGCACATCGTGTGGGTGTACCGACCTTATCGCCGGCCGCCGACAGCCAGGCGCCCCGACACGCCCGCGGACAGCAGGCCGCCGGGCCAACCCGCCTGATTTATAGTTGACATCAACTAGCCGCTTCTGAATAATCAGAACTGTCCATCTGCGGTGTGTGTCTCTGAAGGGCCGGTGCAATGACGGGCAAGCGAAAGGTCAGTAACCTGCTCGGGCTCGCGGTGCTGTCGTACCTGAGCCAGCAGCCGATGCACCCGTACGCCCTCGGCCGAGCCCTGCGCGAACACGGTGATGCACGCAGCATCAACTACAACCCCGGATCGCTGTACATGGTGGTACAGCAGCTCGCCAGGGCGGGATTCATCACCGAGCAGCAGACCGGCCGGGAGGGTCAGCGCCCCGAGCGCACCGTCTACAAGCTGACGGACACCGGACGACATGAGCTGCACGACTGGCTGCGCAGCCTGATCGAGCAGCCGCGGCACGAGTACCCGGCCTTCCTCGCCGCGCTCGCGTTCGTCAGCGCGCTGCCGCCAGCCGAGGTAAGCGCGCTGCTGGCTCGCCGGCTCGACCTGCTGGCCGGGCAGCAGGCAGAAGCCAGCGGCCTGATAACGGAATCGCTGGCACGGGGCGTGCCCGGGCTGTTCCTCATCGAAGAGGAATTCAGGCTCGCCCAGCTGCAGACCGAATACGGGTTCGTCCGGCGCCTGATCGGGCGGATCGCCGACCCGGCTCCCGACTGGATCGGCCGGTGGGCTGATCACCACGCACAACAGCACCCCTGATCGCTACGGCAGACCTGAGAGGTTAAGGAGAAGGCGTTGAACACAATCACTAACACCGAGGTGAACACCGGCTCGGTCGTCTCCGCCGACGGCACCGACATCGGCTATCTGACGGTCGGTCAGGGCCCTGGTGTCGTCATCCTGCACGGCAGCATGGAATCGGCTCGCAGTCACCTGCAGATGGCCGCGGCTCTCCAGGATGCGTTCACCGTGTACCTGCCCGATCGCCGCGGCCGGGGCCTGTCCGGTCCCTATCCCGCGAACTACGGCGTTCGGACCGAGGTCGAGGACCTGGCAGCCGTCATCACGGCAACCGGCGCCGACATGGTGTTCGGTGTCAGCTCGAGCGGCCTGGTGGTTCTGGAGGCGGCCCGCACCAACCCTGCCATCAGGAAGGCCGCCGTCTACGAGCCTGCGCTCCTGCCGGCCGACGCCAGGCAAACGCGATGGCTGCCTCGCTTCGACCGGGAGATGGCCGCCGGCGACGTCGCCAGCGCGCTCGTGACCAGCATGTTCGGCCTTGAGCTGGCGCCGGCCGCGATGAAGGTGATGCCGCAGCGGCTGCTGGCGGCGCTCACCGGCATGATGATGCGCGCCGAGGACAGGAAGGCCGCCCACGGCACCGCGACGATGCGAAGCCTGGCGCCGACGCTGCACTACGAGGGCGCGCTGCTGGCCGAGATGGCGGGCACCATGAGTACGTTCGCTGCCGTCAAGGCCGACGTCCTGCTCCTCAGCGGGGGCAAGGGCCTGAAGTTCCTCAGGCCGGCGCTGGCTGATCTGGAGCTGACCCTGCCGCACTGCAGGCGAGTCGATTTCGCTGGCCTCGACCACGGCGGTTCTGCCGACGTCAGCAGCGCCAACCGCGGCGGCAAGCCGGAAATAGTGGCCAGCGAGCTCCGCTCATTCCTGGCCGAGTAGTCAGTCACGCAGAACGAGCCGGCGCCGTGACGCTGCGGAGCCGAGGCCTAGGCCGTCCTTGGCC
>JBOHCP010000441.1:0-4920 GCA_050698875.1 Streptosporangiaceae bacterium
ATGGATGCCGACTTAGTGCTGCTCCAGCAACATCAGATCGCCATCCATCGCCGGGCTCAGGACGGCACGGGCCGCCGGACACGGGACGGCACGGGCCGCCGGGCACGGGACGGCACGGGCCGCCGGACACGGGACGGCACGGGCCGCCGGCGCGGCGCCTACTCGGGCGGCGGTGACGTCGCGCGCGGCTAGAGTCTGGCTGTGCCGCAGACTGATGCCGACGTCCTGGTCGTGGGGGCCGGCGTGATCGGCCTGACGACGGCTATCTGCCTGGCCGAGGCCGGCCTGGCGGTCACCGTCGCGGCCGCAGAGCCACCACGGCAGACCACATCCGGGGCGGCCGGCGCGCTGTGGGGGCCGCACCTGGTAGGCAGGGACGACCGGATCGCCCGGTGGGCCGCCGTCACCAGGGACCGGCTCGCCGAGCTGGCCGCACCGACCATCGGGGCGAACGCGCTCGGCGGGATCGTGCGGACCGCGCGCGGCATCGCGGCCTCGGCCAACGCCAGTGCGGAGCCCCCGGAGTACGCGGCTGCCGGGACGCCCGCGAGGTGCGAGCCAGGCGAGATCCCCGATGGCTACGCCGCCGCGTGGCGGCTGTCGGCGCCGCTCATCGCCATGCCGGGTTACCTGGACTACCTCGCGGGCCGGCTCAGCCGGGCGGGCGGAACCAGCGTGCTTGGCACCAGGTTCGGGACGCTCTCCGACGCGCGGCACTTCGCGCCCCGGGCCCGCGTCATCGTCAACTGCGCCGGCTACGGTGCGCGCGACCTCGTCGGCGATCGCGAGCTGGTCGCGGTCCGCGGGCAGTCCGTCGTGGTGCGAAACCCGGGCCTCCGCGACTTCTTCGTGGGGACCGGCGCGGCCGGATGGCCGCTGACCTACCTGTTCCCGCACGACGACGTCGTGGTGCTCGGTGGTACCGAGGAACCGGGCCGGGACAGCTTCGCACCGGACCCGGCTACGGCTGCGCGCATCATCGAGGCGTGCGCCGCGATCCGGCCGCAGCTGCGCGACGCCGCCGTGGTTGACCATCGCGTGGGGCTGCGGCCGGTCCGTCCGTCGGTCCGGCTGGACGCCGAGCAGGCGGGCGACGGCGTCACGGTCGTGCACAGCTACGGCCACGGCGGGGCGGGCGTCACGCTGTCCTGGGGCTGCGCCGAGGACGCCGTGCGCCTGGTGCTCGCCGTGCTCGGCTGACTCAGAAGCCGGGGAAGATCGCGCGCAGCTTGTCGAGCACCTCCGCGTCGCCGGACACCGTAGCCGGGGTGTGCGCCGGGTCGAGCCGACCGTAGGACAGCCGGAGCAGCGCTTCGGCCGGCATGTCCACCTGCGGCACGACGCCGTCGCCGTCGCCGTCGCCGTCGTCGGCTTCGGCCGCCCCGCCTGGCCAGTTGACCACGCTGACGGACTCGGCCGAGGTCAGCAGGTAGTCGCGAGCAGGATCAGTCGTGGTGATCCGCACCCGGAGTGGCTCAGCCAGCGGCTTGCCGAGCCGCGGCGCGAGGAACTGCGGCACGTTGTCGATGAGCAGCTCGACCGCGTCCGCCTGCACGGTCGCGGCCGGATCCTGCATCACCGCCAGGTCCCACGTGTGCAGCACGTGCTCACCAAGGCGCAGCCGGACAATCCCGGTGGCGTCGAGTTGCATGCCCAGGAAGTCCATCCGGGCCGCGGCGAGTTCCTCGTCGCTCAGCTGCTCCAGCCGCTGCAGGTGCTGCTCGTCCGAGGCCAGGCCGTCGGCGGCCTGGTCGTCGGGACTCTTGGCGTTCCAGCTGTCCCACACCGCGGGGAAAGCGTCCCGGCTCACCGGCGGTCCCTCGCCAAGCGCGCCCGGCAGGCTCATGAGCGCGATCTCGGCGCCGCTGCCGAGGTGCGACAGCACCTGGGCGTTGGTCCAGTCCCGGCAGAACGACTGGTCCCGGACCTGCTCCGGCGTCATAGGCCCGGCGATCCGGGCCAGGTTGTCGTGCGAGCGGCGCAGGATCGCGATCCAGGTGCGCGGGTCGCCGTTCACAGGTGCCTCCACTTTTTAGGGAACGGGGACGTTCCGTATCTCCGCCGTCCGCCCGGCCGCCGTTAGGGTGGGCGAATGGACATCGGATTCGGCGCCCCCGTGTCGGGCGCGTGGGCTACACCGCAGAATCTAGCGGCATTTGCCACGGCTGCCGAAGGCGCCGGCTATCACTCGCTGTGGAGTTTCCAGCGGCTGCTTGTACCTGCCGGCTCGGGAATGGACCCGGTGTACCGCAGCGTGCTGGATCCCATGGCGGCGCTCGCCTTCGCCGCGGCGGTGACCAGCCGTATCAGGCTCGGCGTCGCCATCGTCAATCTGCCGTTCGTCTCCCCCGGTTACCTCGCGAAGCAGGCCGCGTCGGTCGATGTGCTGTCCGGCGGACGGCACGATCTCGGCCTGGGCATCGGCTGGATGCCGGCAGAGTTCGCGCTCACCGGCGCGGACATGGCCCGCCGCGGCGCGCGCGCGGCCGAGTATGTCCAGGCACTGCGGACCCTGTGGGCGGGCAACATCGCGGCCGAGGTGACCGGCACCTTCTATCAGCTGCCGGCCGGCGACCAGTTGCCGCGCCCCGTCCAGCCTGGCGGGCCGCCGATCCTGCTCGGCGGCATGGCCAGGCCAGCGCTGGAGCGGATCGGCCGGATTGCCGACGGCTGGGTCACCTCCAGCCGGACCGACCTGTCGAAGATCGACACGCTGATCGCGGTGGTGCGCGAGTCGGCGGCGGCGGCCGGGCGAGATCCTGCCACGCTGCGCTACATCTGCCGCGGGGTGGTGCGGGCCGGCGCGCCGGCGACCGGGCCCGACGGACAGCGCCTGCCGCTGTCCGGCAGCTACGACCAGATCCGGACCGACACGCAGCGGCTCGGCGAGCTCGGCGTGACCGAGGTGTTCTACGACCTCAACTGGGACCCGCTGATCGGCTCGCCAGACGCGCCGGTCGCGGCGGCCACCGAGCGCGCGCAGGAGATCCTGCACGCACTCGCGCCGTGACCGGCGCGGCCGACCGGCCGATCGCCGCCCGGGTCCAGGTCGTGCCGTACGACGACTGCTGGCCGGGCCGGGCCGCGGCCGAGCTGGCCGGCCTGCGCGCGGCCCTCGGCCCGCTGGTCTGTCATGCGGACCACATCGGCAGCACGGCGGTGCCGGGCATGGCCGCCAAGGACATACTCGACCTGCAGCTATCGGTTCACGACCTCGATACGGCCGCGGCGGCGTTTGACGCTCCGCTCGCCCGGCTGGGCTACACCCGGCTGGGCTATGAGCGCGATCACGTGCCCGCCGGCGACGGCAGCGACCCGGCGCTGTGGGCCAAGCGGTACTGGCGCCGCCGCGACCACCCGGCCGGGGACGTCAACCTGCACGTACGGGTGGCTGGCTCACCGAACGAGCGGCTGGCGCTGCTGTTCCGCGACTGGCTGCGCGCGCACCCGCTCGCGGTCGCCGCCTACGCGCGGTTCAAGGCGGAGCTCGCGCGGGCCGTTGCCGGGCTGGACGTCTACACGGAGGTCAGGGACCCGGTCGTCGACCTCGTCGTCGTCGCGGCCGCCAGGTGGGCACGCGACACCGCGTGGCAGCCGCACGCGACCGGCAATCGGGGCGTGACACAGGCGACCCAGCCGCCCGTCAGGCACGCTGACTCGGCGCCTGCCGAGCCGGCCGCGGCGCATTCAGTGAAACCGTACGCCACGTAGCCGCACCCAGGGGCCAGCATGCACGCGGCTGCGGCGCACGCGGCGCCCCAAGCTCGTATCACGCTGGTGGGACGCCGGGCGAGCAGCCCGGCTCCGCGTCAGCGGCGGCGGCGCAGCGCCGGGTCGCTGAGTGCCGGCGGCACGTAGCTGCCGTCGGCCGCGTTGAGGTTGACGCCCGGTGGCACGATCTCGTCGATCCGGTCCAGCAGGTCAGCGGGCAGGCCCTCGGGCGCGCCCAGCTGGCTCTCCAGGTGCTCCATGGTCCGCGGGCCAAGGATGGCCGAGGTCACCGCCGGATGGCTGACCACGAACCCGAGCGCCAGGTGGATGAGCGACATGCCCGCCTCAGCGGCCAGCTTCGCCAGCTTGTCGGCTGCTTCCAGCTTGGCCTTGTTCCCCGGCACGCTCAGGTCGAACCGCTGCGGCAGCCGCTGCGACCGCCTGCTCGCTGGCAACTCGGAGTCGACCCGGTACTGGCCGGACAGCCAGCCGCTGGCGAGCGGTCCCCACGTGATCACGCCGAGCCGGTGGCGCTGGCAGGCAGGCAGCACGGCGGCCTCGACGCCGCGGACGAGGATCGAATAGGGCGGCTGCTCGCACACGAACCGCTCCCGGCCCCGGCGCTCCGCGGTCCACTGCGCCTCCACGATCAGGTCGGCCGGGAACGTGGAGGTGCCGGCGTAGCGAATCTTGCCGGCCCGGATCAGGTCAGACAGGGCGCCGAGCGTCTCGCCGATCTCGGTGTCCGGGTCCGGCCGGTGGATCTGGTACAGGTCGATGTAGTCGGTTCCAAGGCGGCGCAGGCTGGCATCGCACTCCCGGATCAGCCAGCGCCGCGAGTTGCCGCGCTGGTTGACGTCCTTGCCCATGACGCCGTGTGCCTTGGTCGCGAGCACGACGGTGTCGCGGCGGCCGCCCGCGAGCGCCTCGCCGACAATTGCCTCGGACTCGCCCTCGGAGTACACGTCGGCGGTGTCGATGAAATTGATTCCTGCGTCGAGCGCCCGGTGGATGATCCGGATGCCCTCATCGTGATCGCGATTACCCCACGTGCTGCCGAACATCATCGCGCCGAGACAGAACGGAGTGACCCGGACGCCGGTGGAGCCGAGTACGCGCGTGTCCATGTCAGTCACTTTACGAGAGCGCCGGCAGCCCGACTGCTGTCCGGCAGCACACCGTGGGAGTGAGTTTGCTATGGCAGTAGCC
>JBOHCP010000442.1:0-4902 GCA_050698875.1 Streptosporangiaceae bacterium
CGCACGCCATCCACGCCGCCTCGGGCACACCGTCCCCCGGAAACGGCCACCTGGCCCCGTACTCGCAGGAAGGCCCCCAGCCACGCGAACCCGACGCGACATCCGGGTCATTGGCATGCCCGGACCCCGGGACAGGTGACCCCAAGATCATCTACACGGCTGTGGATAACACTCGCTGTCTTACTCGTGGAATCGGGTCAGAGCGGATAGTGTCTACCTGGTGGCCGATGATGTCCTTCGCCTCGGCTTTCGACAGTAGATACGTGTCGGTGGCGGCAGCAAGGCTGCCAGCGAGCTGGCTGTAGCGGTATCCATCGCGGCGTATCGCCATGGCCTGCGTCGCCTCGCCACCAGAGCGGGGTTGCGGGCATATGTCATAGGCGGGGGTAAGCGCGAGGGTCTTGCCGTCCCAGAATGCGGCGTGGTTGCGCGCGTGGTCGTCGGTATTGCTGACGCAGATGTCGAAGATGATGCGAGAGAACAGCTCGCGGAGCGTTCGCTTGGGCTCGGTGAAGCGACTCCGTATCGCGTCAGCCAGGTCGTAGTAGGTGGCGTAGCGGGCCATCATGAGATCCAGGCCGAGGATCGTCAGTGCGGTGACGACCATGCGGCGGTGCCGACCGCCTCCGGGGCGATCGAACCGGTCAACGAGGAGGACGTCGTGACCGAGTGCCTCGGTCACCTCGGTCCGGGCGACATTCAGTCCGACCCGCCGGGCGAGTTCCATCGCTACTGCCTCGGCTTTGACGACCGGGTAGGGGTCTGAGCGCGAGGAGAGTTTGGCGATGAGCCTGTTCAGCCAGAACACCCACTGCCAGGCCAGGCCCTGCACGATCGCGCCGCGGATCACCGGCCCGAACCCGACGGCGATCCCGGTGATCGCCCCCACATGCCCACCACCGCGCCGCGGCGCGCCACCGGGTACGCCTCGGTGATCAGCACCAGGCTCAGCGGCGTGGCGATAAGCCATCCCGCGCCGGGGCTGACCGCGCAGGCGGCCGAGGCCAGGTGAACAGGGCCAGGCCGGCCAGGAACACCCCGCGCCGGCCGAACTTATCGCCCGGTGCGGTGCAGGTGAGGGCCAGCGCGGCGCAGGCCAGGCTGTAGGCGCTGACCGTGCAGGCCGGGGTGGAAACGCTGGCGTGCAGGCTGGCGTGAATGTCGGCAGCGCAGTGGTGACCACCGTCGCATCCAGGCCGATCATGTACCCGGCCATGGATCCCGCCAGTACTGTCTTCCGCTGGCGGCGGACCGGCCCGGCAGCTGGGGTGACTGCCGGATGCGTGCCCGCGGCGCGCGGCGGGCGTGTGTTTTCATCAGCCATGGTCGCGATCCCGTCGCTCATGTCCTGCCTCCTGCTTGTCGCGGGCCGGGCAGACCCTGCCTGGGTCGGCCCGCCGGCAAATCCGGCACCCTACTGCTCAGGCACCATGGCGCGGAACGGGCCGGTGTCGAAGACCACCCGCCCTGAGATGAGCTGGCCGCCACGGACGGTATGCCACTCGCTCATCAGCACCTGGCCACTTCCGGCTGGTGTCTCAAGGTTGACCTCATACCACGAGCACACCTCTTCGCCGTCAGCCCATTGCCGCAGCAGCCGATGGCCCCGCACGATGGGCTTGAGGCCTTCGGCCCCCTCGAAGAACGCCTCTTTGCCGTCAACCTGCAGGAACGGCCCTTGGAAAGAGAAGCCGTCTGCTACGACCGGCCGGGCCTGGTCGAAGTTCCCGGAGTAGACGGCTGTCAGGTACTGATCGACGACGTGCGACGCACTAACCGGGTGGCTCTTGGGTTGGCCTGCCGCGCCTGCGTCGGGTGTCGCTGGCTTGGTCATCTTGTGCTCCTCCTTATAGGTGATCCGGTTTTCGGCTCGCCGGTGCCGCTGACTGCTGCTGCCCGCCATGGCGCAGGACGCTCAGGGCGCGCGGCCAGGAATCGGCCCGGGCGTGGGCGTCGGCTGCCGGGCTGCAGCCGAAGGTGTGAACCTGGCCGGATATACCACGGCACTGCCGGGCACAGAGCCAATGGTCTGCATGGCGGGTGATGCTCGGTCAGGGGTTCGTCATCCGGTCGGTGCGGGGCTTTGTGGCGTTGCCTGCTGAATCCGGCGGCCGGTTCAGCAGCCGTGCGGTGAGCTGGTGGCGGTCTGTGACTGCGAGCTTGCGGAACACCCCGCGCAGGTGGTCTTGCACCGTGGACGGGGCGATGTGAGCTGCGGCAGCGACCTGGGTTGTGGTCAGGCCGGCAAGCACGAGGGCCGCGATGTCGCGTTCGCGGGCGGTGAGCCCGGCTGCCGCCATGGTCAGGGGAGCGAGCTGGGCGGGCACCGCGACGGTAAGGGTGATCGCGATGGTGCCCGGGGCGACGGCGCCGTCGAGCCTGTGGGCCTGCACGATCTGCCACCGGCCCGTGGCGTCGCATACCGGCACCTGCTCGCTGGCGGCCCGCTGAGGATGGACGGTCAGCCCAGCGGCGAGCGCCGTGACCACTAGCGGCGGGTCACCTCCGTTCAGGCGGTGGGGCAGGGCAGCGAGGAGCCGCCCGGCCAGTTCCGACTGCGCGACGAGCCTGCCGGACGCGTCCAGGAGCAGCACAGCCTGGCCGGCTGCCGCATCGGGAACAGGAGCGGCAGGTCCGGCTAGCTGGCCCTGAACCTCGCGCCGCTGGCGCGCCGCCCACTCGCGCAGCATTGGCGCGAGCACGCCGGCGTGGGTGGCGGTGAACGCGGGGCTGTCGCTGTCGCGGTACAGGACCAGGTGGCCCCAGCACCGGCCAGCCTCGGTCAAGGGGGCGCGGAACTCGTCGCCGACTCCGCTCGGGCCGAGCAGCTGGGGCCCAGCGGCGGCTTTGCCCGGGGTTGCCGCCGGTCGCGGCGAACAGTCGCCCTACGCCGTTGAGACGGGCCAGGTCCCGGTAGGCGTTGTGGTCGCCAGCGTCGTACTCCAGCTCGAACAGCCGCCGGACGGTCCCTGCCATCGCCGGGTTGTCGGCCAGGCCGGTATTGGTCACGCCCGTCAGCGGGTCGGTCGAGGACCAGCACCAGCCGTCGAAGCCGACCACTCGCTTCAGCTCGCCGATGGTTTCCTGCCGGAACGACGCCGTGTCCTGGCGGCTGCCGGCCAGGCGGGTGAGCCGGTCACGGCAGCGGCCGATCGTCCGGCTGGAGGTCACGTGCCCATCTTCAGTCATCCAGGCGGGCCAGGAAATCCCGTGCGGCCGGGATATTTTCCGGGCCGGGTTGTCGTTTGGGACGGTGATGGTTGCCGCTAATCCGGCCAGAGTCGTATGGCGCGGGTGCGAGACCGGCGACGCTGGCGAGCCTGTCGACGGTTTCGAACGCATTCAGATCACCGCCGGTGCTGGCCAGGAACGTCGCGGCTAGCACGGGTCCGAAGCCGGGCATGCTCAGCGGGATCGGCGCATCGCGGTGCTGCTCGAACCGTTCACTGATCTGATCGTCAAGCCGTGCGATCTCGGTGTCGATCGTGGCGATCTGCTCGGCGAGCTGGGCGACGAGCTGCGCGGCAACAGCCTCGGTGCGGAGCACGGTGCGCTGGGCATTGGCGGCGTCCACAGCTTTGCGGGCGACGTTTGCGCTGCCGCGGCAAGCGCGTTTCTTCAGCCAGGACGCCAACCGGGTGCCCCCGATCCGGCGGATCGCCTCGGGCGTCTGGTAGCCGGACACCAGGATCAGGGGGGCCTTCTTGGAGTAGTCGAAGGCCGCCTCCAGCGCCGGGAAGTACTCCAGCATCAAGGCTCGCAGCCGGTTGATCGCCCGGACCCGGTCATAGACGAGATCGGTGCGGCGGGAGGTCAGCAGCTGCAGATCGCCTCGTCCGTGACCTGATGACCACAGCGCCCCTCAGCCTCCAGCGCCAGGCCGAGGACTTCGCCCGCCGTATCGGGGCCACCGGATGACCTCGCGCGCCCGGCTGCTGACAGTCATCGTGTGCGCCGCAGGCCCCGCCTCCGAAGTCGCCCAGCTCGTCAGGCTCGCGCAAGGCCGAGGCTGGACAGTCCAGGTCATCGCCACGCCCGCCGCCCTCGCCTTCACCGACCTACCGGCCATCCAGGCACAGACAGGCAGCCCGATCCGCAGCCAGTACCGCACGCCCGGCGAGCCCAGATCACGGCCGTCCGACGCGATCATCGTCGCCCCGGCCACGTTCAACACGATCTGCAAGTGGGCGCAGGGCATCAGCGACACCTACGCCCTCGGCATTCTCGCCGAGACCACCGGCCTGGCCGTGCCGATCGTCGTCCTGCCGTTCGTCAACACCGCGCTCGCTGCCCGCGCCCCGTTCCGCCGCAGCATCGCCGAACTACGCCGCGAAGGCGTCCGTATCCTGCTTGGCCCCGGCGGCATCCAGCCCCACGAGCCGCACACTGGTGGCGACCTCATCCCGAGCTACCCCTGGCACCTGGCTCTCAGCGAAGCCGAGCGACTCACCGACCCTGCCGCCGGGTAGCGCGAACACCACCACGAACAGGCCCAACGCCTACGCCTACGCGGTCCGGTCTGCCGAATTAAGCCGTACTAGATCAAGGCGGCTCCGCTGCGCTCCGCCGCACGGCGCTGCCCGCGCCGCGCTCTGGCTTGAGGCCCCGCGCGCACGGGCGCGCCAGCCCGATGCTGCCTACCGCCTGATCAGGTGGCTCATCCCCGCTTCCCGATCTTCCGGCGTCGACCGGAACCCGTCGAGAGCGCTTCGCGTCGCTACGCGATGGCCTGCGGCCACCCTCGACTGAACCCGGCCGAGAGTCGCCGGTCTGGCAGCTAACCAGAAAATCACCTACCTGAGCGGGCGCGCGGCAGCGAACCGGAGCCTGTGATCGCGGGTCAGTTTTGTCGCCGGCCGGCTTGTTCAGGCGGCCGGGGCGAGGGTCACGGTGAACCCGAGT
>JBOHCP010000443.1:0-4897 GCA_050698875.1 Streptosporangiaceae bacterium
AGCTCTGGCCAGCTGCCACTAGCCGCTTCGCCGGGCTTCGGGCAGCCATCTGACAGACACCGCGACTCAGACCCGAAGGTCACCAGGCTCGGGCAAGATCATCTCCAACAAAGCTGTCGTGCACCCAGCCGGGAGGGTGTTCCTCATCGATGACGCATTGCCCTGCCATCATGGGGCTGACGACCACCTTCCACGGCAACCAGGGTGGCCGTGTGTCAGCGGCCGTGCGGCGCGGAGGAGTACCGCGCGACCGTGAAGGCGATGATCACCGGTACGTCGAGGGCGAAGAACACCAGCATGACCAGGGCCACGGCCAGCGGCGCGCCGCGCGTGTGGTCGCGGATGAACGCGAACGCGATCATGCCGGCCGAAATGACGTACGCGAGCAGGGCCCACCGGAACACCAGCCGGAACCGGTCCCAGGCGAAGTCCCGCAGCCGCGCGAGCAGCACCACCGCGGCGGCCAGGGTTAGCCCGCTGACCACCGCGATCACGACGGGGATTGCGAGCGCCGGGCGGCTCGGCAGCGAAGAAGCCAGCACGATGCCGCCGATCACCACCAGGCCCAGCGAGACGACGGCAAGGGCTGCCACCGGCGGGAGCCGGTGAACGGCAGCAGGCTGCCGGGCTTGGCCCGGTCCCGGTCGGCCGGAATCGGCGGGCAGCGCGCCGGGTGCGGCGGTCACTGGGTTGCCACCCGGGTCATGATGATCAGCGTTGCCACCTGCATCAGCCCGGTGACTGCGGCTGTGTAGATGAACCGCTTCATCAGCGTGTCGATCACCGCCGGATCGGGCCTGGGCTTGCGCATCTCGAAAAGCACCGTGATATTCGCGGGCTCGAGCACGCCCAGCGCGATCACTGCCATCACGCCGACCACGCAATACGAGGCGATGAGCCAGGAGTGGTTTGGGCTCAAGGGTGTGAGGTTCCCCAGTCGTAGCGCGAGCTGGAAGCCTGCCGCCAGCGTCATCAGCACCAGGGTCGGCATGATCAGCACCATCATCGGCATGAACCGGGCGGTGAACTGCGCCTTGGCGGCCATCGGCAGCCGCCCGAGTATCGGTCCGATGACCAGGCCGACGAACAAGTCGATTGCTGTCCACAGCGCACCGCCCGCCACGTGACAGAAGGTCAGCGCCCACAGCCAGTTGCCCGCGATGGACGCGATTACGAAGCCGACGATCACGGCCACGACCGGCAGGGCCCGCAGCGGGACGACCTGGGGCCTCGGCGGCGCGACCGCCGGACCAGCCTCAAGCGGCGCACCGGCGATCCTCGCAGGCACCTGCCCGATATCGGTCATTCCGTCCCCTCTGCGCGAGCAACCCTTGGGTTGGCGATTGGCCTGACTGTGAGCCAGGTCTGCCGTTCTTCCATCGCGTGTCACAAGCATGCGCTAAATGCCTGGTCCGGGCCAGCTGGATGCGAGTCTTGGCCGATGCGTTGGTAGCGTCTCGAGCGTGGGCGAGCCGATCGCCTCGCGGCCCTTCATGCCTGGCTACGGCACCGCGCCCGCGACCGCGGGCTCGGGCCTGCTGCGTGGTCGTGGGCGGACGATCGGCTCACCCGCTCGCATGACTTCTGGCTGGCGACCGTAACGCCAGATGGCGCGCCGCACCTGATGCCGGTCTGGGCTGTGTGGCACGAGGACCGGCTCTGGTTCAGCAGCTCCGACGGCTCGCGCAAATCGCGCAACCTCGCCGTCGAGCCGCGCTGCTCGCGTCCACCGACGACCCGCTCGAGCCGGTGGTGGTGCACGGCACATCCGCACCGGGTCACCGCTGCGGATGTGCTGGCGGCGATGCTCGCGGCTGGGAAGGCAGGCCGCCGTTGGTCCCGCTGGTCGCTGCCGGCGACCGACGGTCAGCCAGCAATCGCGGCAGCGTCGTGCTGGTCGGGGCGCGCACGCGGGCCAGCTAGCGCTGCTCGCTGTACATGTCCGCTGGCCCGCGGATCTCCTGAACCGACCGGTTCACGGGCACGTCGTGCTGCTGCAGCCCGGCGAGGACATCCCGGTGCCGCGCGGTCAGGAATCCCATGCCGCCTGGCTCGCCCCTAACCCGGAACCACACGGCGATCCTGCTGAACGGCGTCCGTACCAGCTCTGCTATCGCCAGCTCCTCATAGCGCGCCTCCCACCGTGGCACTAGCCACCGGGTCAGGGGGATCCCGCGCATGCGGACGCCCCAGTCCAGCAGATCTAGCCTTACTAGCGTGCCGCTCGTCGTCACGCCCCGGCACATGACGCCGCCGTAACATGTCAGCTCGAGCTCGCCCGCCGGTGCATCGATGATCCGCTGGCAGGCCCGCGCCCGCCTGATCCAGGTAACCACGCCTACCACCACCATGACGAAGATCAGCGCGAGCAGGATGCCGATCAGCACGAGTCCTCCAGGGAACCGGGACGCCGCGCTGCGACCCGTCCCACGTGCAGCATTCCACCATTGGCGCGGCCGCCGCCGGCCGACCGCCCGCTAATACCAGGATGAGCCCCGCCTGCCCGCCCAAGTAGGCTCGACGGTCATGAGTGATCAGCCGCCCAGTCAGCAGGCAGCCCCCCCAGCCGCGAAGCGCGTAACCAGCGAGCGGACCCACCACGGCGATACCTTCGTGGACGAGTACGCCTGGCTGACCGCCAAGGACGACCCGGAGACGATCGCCTTCCTGGAAGCCGAGAACGCCTACACCGACGCGCTGATCGGCGGGCAGGAGAGCCTGCGGGAGGCCATCTTCGGCGAGATCAAGGCCAGGACCAAGGAGACCGACCTGTCGGTGCCTGTCCGCGAGGGCGGTTGGTGGTACTACTCCCGGAGCATCGAAGGCAAGCAGTACATGGTGCACTGCCGGCGCGCGGTCCGGCCGGACGACGCCGGGCCGCCGATGACGGAAGACGGCGGGCCGCTGGACGGCGAGGTCGTGCTGCTCGACGCCAACGAACTGGCCGGCGACAGCCCGTTTTTCCGCATCGGTGCCTATTCCGTGAGCCCGGACGGCCGGCTGCTCGCCTACTCGACGGACCTGTCAGGCAACGAGCGCTACACCATGCGGTTCAAGGACCTGGAGACCGGTGAGATAGCCCCGGACGAGATTCCTGACACCTACTACGGTGCCGCCTGGTCCGCCGACACCGCCGCGCTGTTCTACGTCACCGTCGACGACGCCTGGCGTCCGTACCGGGTCTGGCGGCACACGATCGGCACCCCAGCCAGCGAGGACGTGCTGGTGTTCGAGGAAACCGACGCGAAGTTCAACGTGGGCGTCGGGCTGACGCGCAGCAAGCGCTATCTGATGATCGGTTCGGCAAGCTCGCTCACCAGCGAGATCCGGATGCTGGACGCCGCGAACCCGACGGGCGAGTTCACCGTCGTGGCGCCGCGCCGTCCGGGCGTTGATTACTACGCCGAGCATCAGGTGATGGCCGACGGTACCGACCGGCTACTGATCCTGCACAACGACGGCGCGGTGAACTTCGAGCTGGCGCAGGCGATGGTTGCCAGCCCGACGCAGTGGACACCGCTGATCCCGCACCGGGACGACACGCGGCTGGTCGGAGTGGACGCATTCGCTGATCACCTGGTGGTGTACCTGCGCCGGGACGGGCTGACCGGGCTGCGGGTGCTGCGCGGCGATGGTAGCGCTGACGAGATCGACTTCCCCGAGCCCATCTACTCGGTCGGCCCCGGTGCCAACCCCGAGTATGACTCAGCCACCTACCGACTGCATTACACGTCCCTGGTGACGCCTGATTCGGTGTATGACTACCACGTCGCCACCGGCGAGCTGACTCTGCTCAAGCAGGCTCCTGTGCTCCCGGCGCCGGACGGCACCCCGTACAACCCTGCCGACTACGATCAGCGCCGGTTGTGGGCGACGGCCGAGGACGGCACCAGGATCCCGATGTCGCTGGTGTGCCGCAAGGACACGCCGCGGGACGGCACGGCCCCGTTCCTTCTCTATGGCTACGGAAGTTATGAGCTGTTCTCCGACCCACGCTTCGCTATCCGGTTGATCTCGCTGCTCGACCGCGGATTCTGCTATGCGATCGCGCACATCCGCGGCGGCGGCGAGCTGGGGCGGCGCTGGTACGACGACGGCAAGATGCTGCGGAAGATCAACACGTTCACCGACTTCGTCGCGTGCGCGCGGCAGGTGGTGGCCGACGGCTGGACCTCGCCGGAGCGCCTGATCGCGCGGGGCGGGTCGGCGGGCGGGCTGCTGGTGGGCGCCGTGGTCAACATGGCGCCCGATGCGTTCGGCGGCATCGTGGCGCAGGTGCCGTTTGTCGACGCGCTCACCTCGATCCTCGACCCCACGCTGCCGCTGACGGTGCCGGAGTGGGAGGAGTGGGGCGACCCGCTGCACGACCCCGAGGTCTACCGGTACATGAAGTCGTACACGCCGTACGAGAACGTGGCGCCTGGCCAGGTCTACCCGCCGATCCTGGCGGTCACCAGCCTCAACGACACCCGCGTCCTGTACCACGAGCCTGCCAAGTGGATCGCGCGGCTGCAGGCCGTCGCGAAGGGCGGCCCGTTTCTGCTCAAGACCGAGATGACCGCCGGTCACGGCGGGCGCAGCGGCCGGTACGACGCCTGGCGCGAGGAAGCCATGGTGCTGTCCTGGATCATCGCCATGGCCGGAGCGGCCTGAGCTGACAGGTCCGGTCGCGGGCCCGTCCGCCGAGCGCGGCTGGCGGCCCGCGTAGCCGCGGTGTCACGCCCGTGTCACAGCCGATGAGTTGGCTGCGTACCGGAGCACGAGCCGGCCTGCCCGGCGAACCGCGAGCAGAGGACAGCCGATGCCAGAGCACTGGCCTGCGTGGGATCGTGACGCGCAGCCGGCTGCCCGTGGCGCCTTCCCCGCGTCGGGCAGGCCCGTAGGTCAGACCCGCGGC
>JBOHCP010000444.1:0-4886 GCA_050698875.1 Streptosporangiaceae bacterium
CCATACGGTGGCGGTCAGACCTTTGGAGTCAACGCGTTCAGCGTGACCGCTTGATGACGAGCTACGGCCAGGTAACCGCTTCAGCAGACCGCCGGTAGCTCGGAAATTCGCTTGCGATCTCGCCGCGAGCCGGTATTGGCTGGCTGCCGTGCGCTTCGAGCAGTACGACCCGATGACCGACGAGCAGCGGGTGCGGGCCTGCCATGACATGGTCGTCGCGGCTCAGCCAGCGGACGATCCCCATGTGCCGCCGCCGTCGCTCGGGATGCTGCGCGGCTGGCTCCGACACGCCTTCGGGGGCGAGCCGCAGCAGTGCTGGCTCGCGACCGCGGACGCCGGGGCGCCACTGGGCTGCTACGTCCTCGCACTGCCCGAGCGGGAAAACCGGCAGAACGCGTTCTTGGAGCCGCTGATCGCTGCGGGATCGCGGCGACGGGGGGCCGGGACCGAGTTGCTGGCGCATGCAGCCAGGCAGGCGTCGCTGGCCGGGCGCACACTGCTGATGGGCGGCGCCAGGATCGGCGGCCCGGGGCCCGCGTTCGCCGCGGCGATCGACGCGACGCCGGGCCTGCAGGACGCGCGCCGCATCCTCGACGTTGGACCAGAGACGCACGCCCGGCTGCCCGGACTTCGGGCCGCCGCTGCGGAGCACGCAGGCGGGTACTCGCTCCGGCGGTGGACCGGGCCGACCCCCGACGACCAGGTCGACGGCGCCTGCCAGCTCTATACCGCGCTGGCGGACGCCCCGCATGACGCGGCGGTCGAGCCGCTGGTCTGGGATCCGGACCGGCTGCGGACCGCCGAGCAGCGGTCGGTCATCCAGGGCACTCGGGATCACTCGCTCGCAGCCATCCACGACGAGACAGGCGAGATGGCGGCGCTCACGCAGGTCTCCGTCGACCCGGCCGGCGCGCCCGGCTGGGCGTACCAGCAGATCACGGCGGTGACCCGGACGCACCGCGGGCACCGGCTCGGCATGCTGCTCAAGGTCACGATGCTGGAGTGGCTCGCGACGGCCGAGCCGCAGATTCGCCAGATGCAGACGTTCAACGCGGTGCCCAACGAGCACATGATCGCTGTCAACGAGGCGCTCGGGCACCGGGTCAGCGACTATTTCCAGTCCTACGAGCTGCCGGTAAAGACCGCGCTGAAGCTCGCGGTTCCGGCATAGCTAGGTGGCAGCCGTGCGCTTGGAGCAGTTCGATCCTAAGACCGACGACGACCGCCTGGCTGCCTGCCACGAGATCGTCAACTCCGGCCACGCCGAGGACGACCCGAACGTGCCCCCAGTGACCTGGCGGCGCTTCCAGGCCTGGTGGCGCTTCGGGTTCGCCGACGAGCCCACAGAGACGTGGCTCGCCACTGACGACGCCGCGGAACCGGTTGGCTGTTACCTCCTCTGGCTGCCCGAGCGGGAGAATCGGCAGAACGCCTTCTGCACCGTAACCGTGGCTGTGCACCGGCGAGGGCACGGCGTCGGCACGGCGCTGATCGGGCACGTTGCGGAGCGGGCCGAGCAAGCCGACCGGACGCTACTGATGACCGACACCCGGGTCGGCGCCCCAGGTTCAGCGTTCGCCGCGGCCCGCGGGGGGCGCGCGGGGCAGCAGGAAGTCCGCCGGGTGCTTGACGTCGATGCCAGCCTGACAGGCCGGCTGGCCGGTCTGCACGCCAGCGCGGAGCAGCACGCCGCAGGGTACCGGCTGCGTTCGTGGTCCGGGATGACGCCGGACGACCTGCTCGACCAGGCGTGCGAGGTCCATAACGCGATGGAGGACGCACCGCACGACGCGGCGTTCGAGCCGTTGCGGTGGGACGCCGACCGGCTGCGGAAAGAGGAAGAGCAGGACATCAAGGCTGGCATCCGGATCCATTCGGTCGCGGCGCTGGCCGAGGACAGCGGCGAGATATCCGCGCTCACCCAGATCTACGTCGATCCGGACCAGGCCGACTGGGGCTACCAGGGGCTCACGGCGGTGACCAGACAGCACCGCGGTCACCGGCTGGGATTGCTAGTCAAGACTGCGATGCTGGAGCGGCTCGGGCACAGCGAGCCCCAGCTGCGGGAGATCGTCACCGGCAACGCCGCAATGAATCAGCACATGATCGCGGTCAACGCCGAGCTCGGCTTCCGAGTCAGCGACACGTTCCAGAACTGGGAGCTGGCGGTCGCGGCGGCCCGCAAGCTGGCCTCGTCGGGGTAGCGGCGGCGGCAAGGCGACGCGGCGGCGCCGCGCCTCGGCGTCGCGGCGCTTCGGCGGCGCCGAAGGCCGATAATCCGTTGCCGCTGCAGGCCGGAGGGGGTTAGCTGCCGTGGTGGAGATCAAGCAATTCGATGCCGCAATGGGCGGCGAGCCGCTGCTCAGCTGCTTTGACATCGCCCAGGCGTGCTGGCCAGTTGACGAGCCGGGGCTGCCGGAGTGGTCGCTCGGCACGTTCACCGCCAAGTGGGCGCACGGCTGGGACACCAGCCCACGCGAGACGTGGCTAGCAACCCACGGCTCCGGCGAGCCGGTCGGCAGCTACCTGCTGACGCTGCCGGATCGGCATAACGTCTGGCGGGCTGACCTCGTCATCAAAGTGCCGCCGGAGCGGCGGCGGACGGGGATCGGCTCGCAGTTGCTGCGACACGCTGCAGACCGGGCCCGGCAGGCCGGCCGCACCCGGCTCACGGCTAAGGCATGGGACGACTCGGCCGGGGCGGCCTTTGCTGCCACGGTCGGCGCGAGCGCGGGGATCGCGGATGTGTCCAGGATTCTCAGCCTCGACGACAACGTCCGAGCCAGGCTGCCGGGCCTGCGCCGGGCTGCCGAGGCCGCACGCAGTCGGCTATGAGCTGCTGGCCTGGACCGGTCTGACCCCGGACGAGCACCTTGAGCAGGTGGCCAGGGTGCACGCCGCCATGGCGGACGCACCCCGGAACTCCGGCGACGAGCCGACGGTCTGGGACGCCGAAAGGATCAGGAAGCTGGACCGGCTCGGCGCCGATCACGGTGTGACGAGCTACGTGGTGGCGGCCCGGCAGCTGGACACCGGCGAGATAGCTGCGGTGACCCAGATCGTCACCGATCCGGGCGCGCCTGGCTGGGGCTTCCAGCAGATTACGGCCGTGCTCGGCGACCACCGGGGGCACCGGATCGGGCTGCTGGTGAAGGTCGGGATGCTCGAGTACCTGGGCCAGGAGGCGCCCAACGTCCGCCGCGTCCTAACCGACAATGCGGGCTCCAACGAACACATGATTGCCATCAACGCGCAGCTGGGATTCGAGATTGGCGGCGTCTCGCGGAACTGATATCTCGATCTAACCGGTCAGTCGTAGAAGCCGAGTCGGCGCAGCTGCCGCGGGTCGCGCTGCCAGTCCTTAGCGACCTTGACCCGCAGGTCCAGGTAGACGTGGACACCGAGCAGGCCCTCGATCTGCCGCCGGGCCGTGGTGCCGACCTCCTTGAGCCTGGTGCCGTGCGCGCCCAGGACGATCGCCTTCTGGCTGGGCCGTTCGACGTACATGACCGCGTGTACGTCGACGAGGTCGACCCGGTCGGACCGCGGGCCCATCTCGTCGACCACGACGGCGATCGAGTGCGGCAGCTCGTCCCTGACGCCCTCAAGGATCGCCTCGCGGATGAGCTCGGCGACCAGGACCTGCTCGGGCTCATCGGTGAGATCGCCGTCAGGGTAGAGCGGCCGGCCCGGCGGCAGGTGGGACACCAGCACGTCGGCCAGCACGTCCAGCTGGAAGCCGGCTACCGCCGACACCGGAACCACGTCGGCCCACTCGCCCAGCGCGCCCACCGCCGCGAGCTGCGCGGCGAGCTGCGCGCGGGAGGCCTGATCGGCCTTCGTCACGATCGCTACGACCGGTGTCCTGCCGAGGCTGGCGAACTCGGCGGCCAGGTACTTGTCGCCCGGACCGATGCGCTCGGCAGCAGGGAGGCAGAAGCCGATGACGTCGACCTCGGTGAGCGTCGACCGGGCGAGGCTGTCGAGCCGCTCGCCGAGCAGCGTCCGCGGCCGGTGCAGGCCTGGCGTGTCAACGATCACCAGCTGGGCGTCCGGCCGGTGCACGATGCCGCGGATCGCCCGCCTGGTCGTCTGCGGCCGGCTGCTCGTGATCGCAACCTTGGTCCCGACCAGGGCGTTCATCAGGGTGGACTTGCCCACGTTCGGCCGCCCGGCGAAGCAGGCGAAGCCCGACCTGAACTCGCCTGATGACCGCGCGGACGGGGTTCCCACGTCGCGATTCTGCCGCACTCGGGCAGGTGGCCGGCGCGCGCGGCCCTAACGCGGATTTCCGCGCAGGAGGTTCGGCGCAAGGTTCAGGCGTATTCGTAGCGGATGGTGCGGTTGCCGAGCCATGGCACGCGGGTGTCGGGGAGGCTGGCTTTGCGCAGGACGGGTGAGAAGGCCCGCCGTGCGAGCCGGATGGTGATGGTGTCGGGGGTGGTGATGATCTGGCCGGGGGTTTCCAGGAACCGGCGCTGGATGGTGTCGGGGGTGACGGCGGCGTATCCGGGCAGCCGGGCGCGCAGCGCGGCGAGCAGGGCCTGGGCCAGGACGGCGAGAGTGATGTCGAGGTCGACGTTGAGGTTGACGGTGGAAGACAGGGCGTCGGCGCTGAACGCGCGGATGATCTCGGCGAGGCGCTGCTCGATGGTCATCCGCCGGGCGTACCGCGCGATCAGCGCCCTGGTCTTGGTGTTGTCATCGTTGCTGATGATGACGGTGGGCGCGTCGCGGCCCAGGCCGGTGACGATGAGCTGGCGGACTGGGTTTCCCCTCGTACCGTGGAGACATCGCCTTAAGGAGAATCGGCGATGGAGACACGCAGGAAGTACGACCCCGATTTCCGGGAGGGCGCGGTGCGGCTGGTCCGGGAGACCGGCAAG
>JBOHCP010000445.1:0-4870 GCA_050698875.1 Streptosporangiaceae bacterium
GGGTGGCCCCGGCGCTGGCCCGGGCGTGGTCCGGGCCGCCGCGGCGCAGCCGCTACCGGGCTTTCCTGGCCCACCTGGACGGACGTTCCAGGGCGAGCCGGCGCAGCCCGATGCCGGTGCGCCCCAGGCGGCGGGAGGCCTGCCCGCTGCTGACCCCGGCGCAGGTCGCGGCGATCCTGCAGGCGTGCGCGGCGCGGGATGCGGCCAGTGGCGAGTGGTCGGGATCGCTGCGGGACCGCCTGCTTTTCGCCACTTTGGCGGAGACGGGCATGCGCCTGGGCGAGGTGCTGTGCCTGACCCACGCCGACTGGCACCCGGGCTCGGGAGGCACGCCGTTCATCGAGGTCGTCCCCCGGGACCATCCGCACGGGGCCCGGGTCAAGGGCGGGCGCGGCCGGCGCATCTACGTCTCTGATGAGCTGGAGCGCCTTTACGGGGACTACCTGTGGGACCTGGCCGAGCGGGCCGGGCGGGCCGGGTTCGAAGTCAGCGACGAGTGGTTCTGCTTCGTCAACCTCGACGGCGAGCCGCGGTTCGCCCCGATGCGCCCCAAGCGGGTCGACCGGATCACCGGCCGGCTCCGCCGGGTACTGCCCGGCCTGCCGGAGGGCTGGTCGCCGCACTGGCTGCGCCACACGCACGCCTCGGCGCTGCTGCTGGCCGGGGTGCCGTTGCATGTGGTGTCCCGGCGGCTCGGGCACGCCGACGTGCAGACCACGATGGACCTGTATGGCTGGGTCACCGAGGACGCCGAGCTGCGGGCGGTCGCCGGATGGCGGTCGTTCACCGAGGGCTGGCGGGTGACCGGTGCCTAGCCGGCGGCCGTCCGCGTCCGGCCCGGCGGACGCGGCACCGAGCCCGGCGGCGCTGTTCGCCGCCTTGCCGGACAGCTTCCGGACGGCAGCGGTCGATTTCACCGCCGAGCCGTTCGCCCGGCTCACCTACGCCTACCCGGCCCGGCCGCCTGCCCGGCTGGAGCTGGCAGCCCTGCCCGGGCCGATGCGTCAGGAGGTGGCGTACTGGCTGCACACGCTGGCGGTGGCCGGGGAGCGGGTGAACTCCTGGGCGCTTGCCGAGTGGGTGCGCGTCGCCGTCGGCGTGACGGCCGACGGCAGCGTGTCCTCGTTCACCGCGCTGAGCGTGGAGGAGTGGGCGGCGGCCGCCCGCCGCCACTACCACGACCGGCATCACCGGCTGCCGCCGCCCAGCTACCTGCACAATCACCGGGCCACGATCGCCCGGCTGCACGCGGCGCTGACGCTGGCCTGCCAGGGTGGCCAGCTATGGTGGCGCTGCCCGGTGTGGGACCCGCGCCACGATGCGCGGATCCCGGTCCGCGAGCACGAGCCGCTGGAGGGACAGCGGCTGAATTTCGCCCGGGTCAGCCCGGCGTGGCTGCGTGAGGCGATCCAGTGGTACTTCGCGGCCGGGCTGAGCACCGGGCTGCTGTCGTGGAGCTCGCTGCCGAGCTTCCTGTCCTACCTCGGCCGTCACTTCGCGGCGTTCCTGGCCGCCGAGGGCATCGGCACCCCGGATCTCGGCGCCGATCCTGAGACCGGGATCCGCCCGGTGGCGCTGCGGCTGGCGGCCTGGCTGCGCCAGCAGCGCGCACCCTCCGGCCGCCCGCTCGCGCCGCCCACCATCGGGCTGATCCAGACCACGGTGGCCGGGTTTTACGCGTTCATGGCCGACCGGCGCGCCGACGCCGTCCGGGAACTGGGCGAGCCGCGGTGGGCCGGGCTGACCGATGCCCACGCCCGCTGGTGGCGGCCCGGCGAGATCGCCGGCCGGTACCGGGGCCCGGCTGAGGGCAACTACATCGACGCGGCCGCTCTGTCCCGCATCGCCGGGCACGTCGAGATCCTCGGGCTGCCCCGCGACCAGGCCAGGGCCGTGGTGGTGAACGGGACGCCGCGCCAGATCGGGGGGCTGGGCGATGAGCAGGCGATGCGGGCGTTCCTGCTCGCGATCGCGACCGGACGGCGGATCAACGAGATCTTGATGATGGACTTCGCGCCGCTGTCGGCGGTCCCCGGCCTGGATGCCAGCCGGGCCGCCGAGACGGGCGGCCCCGCCGCGCGGCTGCGCTACCAGCAGACCAAGATCGCCGGCGCGCCGCGGTCCATCCTGGTCGGCGCCGACGTGACAGCCATCGTCGGCGAGCAGCAGGACTTCGCCCGCGCACTGGTGCGGGCCCGCGATCCGGCCGCCCCCGACCCGCCGTATCTGTTCCTGGCCTGGCAGGCCAACACCGGCGGCCAGCGCCACTACCGCGCGAACACCCTGAACGGGCTGCTCACCCAGCTCGCCGCCGAACTGCAGGTCACCGATGCCACCGGCGCGGTGGTGGATTTCCAGCGCACCCACCGGATGCGGCACACCAAGGCCACCGACCTGCTGAACGCGGGCGTGCCGATCCACGTGGTGCAGCGCTATATGGGGCACCTCTCGCCGGAAATGGCCATGTACTATGCCAAGACCCTGGCCGAGACCCACGAGGCCGAGTTCCTGCGGTTCGCCAAGCTCCGCCGCGACGGCCGGCCGCTGGAGATGGATCCCGCCGACGTCTACGAGCTGGTGCAGCTGGACCGGCACACCGACCGGATCTTGCCCAACGGGGTCTGCCTGCTGCCGCCGCCCAAGCGCTGTGACCGCGGGAACGCCTGCCTGACCTGCGATCATTTCGCGACCGACGCCCGCCACCTCGGCGAGCTGCGTGCCCAGCTGGCCGCCACCGGGGAACTCATCCAGGCCCGTCAGGCCCAGCACCGCCAGCGCACCGGAGCCGAGATGGGACCCGGCCACGTCTGGCTCACCGAGCGGAACGCCGAACTGGCCTCGCTGCGGGCGATCATCGCCGCGCTGGAAACCGGGCCCTGCGGCGGCGCGGTCCGCGGCGCGGGAGTCCCGGCCCGGCCCGGTCAGCCGGTGCCCGTCACGATCGGCAAGAAGCCGGAGGATCACGGGCATGCCAGCTGAGCAAGACAGGATTGCCACGCTGCGCCGGGCCGCAGCCGCCAAACGCGACGCCGCTGTTGCCCGCGCCGAAGCCGGGATCCGCGCGCTGGCCAAGACTGGCCAGCCCATCACGTTCCGCGCGGTCGCCGCGGCCGGCGGCGTGTCGGTGGATTTCCTCTACCGCCACCCCGACCTGCGGGCCCGCATCGAACGGCTCCGCGGCCACAAGCCCGCACCCGCCGGACACCCTCCGGGTGAACCCGGCGACCACGCGTCCGGCGTGGTCGCCACCCTGACGGCAAGGCTGACCGAGCTGCGCCGCGAACTCGCCGAAACCAAGGCCCAGCTCGCAGCTGCTCACGGCGAGCTGCTCGCGCTGCGCAGGCACCCCGCCAACGCCGCCCCCGGCGATGGATGCCGCCCGCCGTCCTCGACGACGCCTCGTTAAAGACGCGTCATGAGCGACATGACCTGGCTATTTACGCCTCAGGAGATGGCCAGGGGGGATAACTAGGGATGAAGGGCATAATGTCCGAGGCCGAGCTGCACGTGCTGCGGGCCCGGCTGGCCGGCGCGATCAAGAACAAGGCCGCCCGCGGCGAGCTGCGCCGCGGCCTGCCGGCCGGGCTGATCTGGGGCGAGGGGGACGGGGAGATCCTGCGGCACCCTGACGAGCAGGTGGTCAGCGTCATCAGCGCGGTGTTCACCCAGTTCGCCGTCGCCGGGTCAGCGCGCGCGGTGTGGCTGTGGCTGAAAGACCAGGGCCTGAGCTGGCCGCTGCAGCAGATCGGCTACCGGCGCGGCAGCCTGCCCGAGATCATCTGGGTGGAACCGACCTACCATGCGGTGCACACCACGCTGACCCACCCGGCCTACGCCGGCGCGTATGTCTACGGCCGGTCCCGCCAGGAGCGGTACCTGAGCGAGGATGGCACCTTGAAAAAGCGGCGCCGCGCGCTGCCCCGGGACCAGTGGGAGGTGCTCATCCCCGGCCACCACGAGGGCTTCATCAGCTGGGACACCTACCAGGCCGGCCAGGCCCGCCTGGCCGGCAACACCCGCCCCCGCGCCCACCAGCCGGGCACCGGCGCGGTCCGGGAGGGCTGCGCCCTGTGCCAGGGCCTGGCCACCTGCGGGGACTGCGGCCGCAAGCTCGCGGTCTACTACGACGGGCCGGCCAAGTCCGCACCCGGCTACTACTGCACCAGCGGCGATATCGTCAACGGCCGCGGAGTCCGGCACCTGCGGACCGGCGGCACCGCGATCGACGCCGCGGTCGCCGCCGCGTTCCTGGCCGCGCTGCAGCCAGCCGCCCTGCAAGCCTGCCTGGCCGCGGCGCAGCAGCTGGAGGCCGGCCACGGCGCTGTCCTGGACCAGCACCGCCGCCAGGCCGGGCAAGCCCGCTACCAGGCCAGCCGCGCCGAGCGCCGCTACCGGGCCGTCGACCCCGAGAACCGGCTGGTCGCCCGCGGCCTGGAAGCCGAATGGAACACCGCGCTGCAGGCCCTGGCGGGCGCCGAGAACGAACTGGCCTGCCGCCAGCAGCACCGCCCCGCTACCTTGACCGCAGCCGAGCACGCCACGATCCTGGCCCTCGGCGAGGACCTGCACCAGGTCTGGGACGCGCCCACGACCACCGGCAAGGACCGCAAGCAGCTGCTGCGCACCCTGCTGGACGAAATCAAGATCACCGTCTGCCGCGACCACGACGGCGGCCGCGCCGACCTGCTGCTGCGCTGGAAAGGCGGGGCGATCACCGAGCTGACCGTCCCGCTCAAACGCAAGCCACCCAAGATCCGCACCAGCGAGGACACCGTCGACCTGGTCCGCCGCCTCGCCGTGCACTACCCCGACGCGAAAATCGCCGGGATCCTCAACCGGCAGGACCGCAGGGTGTGCGACACATTCGTAG
>JBOHCP010000446.1:0-4854 GCA_050698875.1 Streptosporangiaceae bacterium
GTCGCCGGGCTGCCCGCCGGCCTGCAGCGGGTCGCGCTCGCCGAGTCCGGCTACGCGGCACCCTCCTGGCCGCCGCCCTACGGGCTGTCTGCCACCCCGGCGGGCTGCCTGGTGATCGACGAGGAGCTCGCGACGGCTGGGCTCGCCAGGCCGGACCTCGTCATCGGTGGCTGGGCGCTGGCCGCGATACTCGGCCACGGCAGCCCCGCCCAGCATGACCGGTTCGCCGGCCCCACGCTGCGTGACGAGATCACCTGGTGCCAGCTGTTCAGCGAGCCGGAGGCGGGCTCCGACCTGGCCGCGCTGCGCACCAGGGCAGAGCGGGCCGACGGCGGCTGGCTGCTGACCGGCCAGAAGGTGTGGACGTCGCTGGCGAGGCAGGCCTCCTGGGCAATCTGCCTCGCCCGCACCGATGCCGCGATCGCCAGGCACAAGGGGCTGACCTTCTTCCTGGTCGCCATGGAGGGCCCGGGCATCGATGTCAGGCCGCTGCGCGAGATCACCGGGCGCCGGATGTTCAATCAGGTCTTCCTCGACCAGGTCTTCGTTCCCGACGCCTGCGTCGTCGGCCAGCCGGGCGACGGCTGGCGGGTCGCTCGTACGACGCTCGCCTCGGAGCGCGTGGCGATGGGCACCGGCTCGTCAGTGGGCGAGGCGGTCGAGCAGCTGCTGACGCTCGCCGGTAAGACGGGCGCCACGGCCGACCCGCTCGTCCGGCAGCGGCTCGGCGCGCTCGTCGCGGCGGGCATGGCCGTGTCCCTGCTCGACCTGCAGGCGGTGCTGGCGACTCGCCGAGGTGACGATCGGGCGGCGGGCCCTGGGTCACCGTGGCCCGCGGTGTCGCCAGGGCGCGCTGCATCCGGCCGGGACAGTAGCGGCCCGCTCGCGGCGGTGCGCAAGCTGGCCGGGGTTGCCCACCGGCAGGCCGTCGCGGAGGCGGCGCTCGAGCTGGCCGGCCCGGCGGGCGCGACCGCGAACGACACGGCGCTGCGGGAGTTCCTGCTCACCCGGTGCCTCAGCATCGCCGGCGGCACGACGCAGATCCTGTTGTCGCTGGTCGGCGAGCGGCTGCTCGGCCTGCCCAGGGAGGAGGCCCGCTAGGTGGACTTCACCCCCGGCGAAGCCGAGACCGAGGCGGGCAGGCTGGCCGCGCTGGTCCTCGGCGCCGCGGCACCCTCGACCGCCGACTGTGACGACGGCCGCTGGAAGGAGCTCGGCCAGGCCGGCCTGCTGTCGCTGGCGCTGCCCGCCGACCTCGGCGGCGAGGACCTCGGCGTGCTGGCGACGGCGGCCGTGCTGACCGAGGTCGGCCGGCACGCCGCCCGCATCCCGGCGCTCGCCACCCTGGCGCTCGGGGTGCTGCCGGTCGCGCGGGGCGCCGACGCCGGGCTGCGACAGCGGCTGCTGTCCGGCGTCGCGACCGGCGACACCGTGCTGACCGCGGCGACCCGCGAGCCGTCGGATCCCATGCCACGCCTGCCGGTCACCGCCGCTGCCCGCGGCACGGTGTCGGGGGTCAAGACCGGCGTCCCGTACGCCGCCGCGGCCCGCTGGATTCTCGTGCCGGCGAGCACGCCGGGCGGGACCGCTGTCGTGGTCGTCGAGTCGGCCGGCGCCGGGCTGTCGTGCCACCGCACCCACAGCTCATCCGGGCTGCCGGAGTACACGCTCAGGCTGGACCAGGCGCCGGTGATCGCCGTGCTGGACGGGTGCGACGTCACCGCGCTCTACCAGTTCGCCGCCACCGGCGCGTGTGCCGTGGCGGACGGCGCCCTCGCCGCGGCGCTCGAGCTGACCACCGCGCACGTCCGCAGCCGGGAGCAGTTCGGCCGGCCGCTGGCGACGTTCCAGGCGGTGGCGCAGCAGATCGCGGACGTGTACGCGGCCGCAAGGACTCTGCACCTGGCCACCGTGTCGGCGTGCTGGCGGCTCGAGGCCGGCCGTGACGCCGGGCCGGACACCGACGTCGCGGCGTACTGGCTGGCGGAGTACGGCCCGCCCGCGCTGCGGACCTGCCACCACCTGCACGGCGGGCTCGGCATGGACGTCAGCTATCCGCTACCGCGGTATTCGGCCCTCATCACAGACCTGGTGCGCCTCATCGGCGGCGCCGACGACCGGCTCGACCGGCTGAGCTGGCGGGAACAGGCCCGGCGCGAGCCGGTGGCGCCCGGGTCGGCGGGCGGCTGATGTTCCTCGACCTCACCGACGCAGAGCACGCGCTCAGGAACGAGCTGCGCGCGTACTTCGCCGCGCTGATCTCGCCCGCCGAGCGAGCGGCGATGCTGACCGAGCGGCACGGGAGCGGGTACCGCGAGGTGGTCAGGCGAATGGGCAGGGACGGCTGGCTGGGCGTCGGCTGGCCGGTGAGCTACGGCGGCCGCGGTCTCGGTCAGGTCGAGCAGCAGATTTTCGTGACCGAGGCGGCGCTCGCCGATGTTCCGCTGCCCGCGGTCACGCTGCAGACCGTCGGGCCGACGCTGATGGCGCACGGCACCGCCGAGCAGAAGGACTTCTTCCTGCCGAAGATCCTCTCCGGCGAGCTGCACTTCGCCATCGGCTACACCGAGCCAGGCTCGGGCACCGACCTTGCCTCGCTCACCACCAGGGCGGTGCGCGACGGCGACCACTACGTGGTCAACGGCCAGAAGATCTTTACCAGCGGCGGGCACGATGCCGACTATGTCTGGCTGGCGTGCCGGACGGACCCGGCGGCGCCCCGGCACAAGGGCCTGTCCATCCTGATCGTGGACACCTCCGACCCGGGCTACTCCTGGACGCCGATCATCACGCACGACGGGGCACATCACGTGAACGCGACGTACTACTCCGGCGTGCGCGTGCCGGTGCGCAGGCGGGTCGGCGCGGAGAACGCCGGCTGGCGGCTGATCACCGAGCAGCTCAACCACGAGCGGGTGATGCTCGGCCCGTCGGGCCGGATCGGCGTCCTGCACCGGCGGGTGCGCGACTGGGCGGTCAGCCGCCGCGGCCCGACGGGGCGGCCGCTGCTGGACGAGCCGGACGTACGCCGCGCCCTCGCCAGGGCGAGCGCGGTCGAGCGCGTCAACGAGCTGCTCAACTGGCAGGTCGCGGTCACCGCGACGGTCGACGTGGCGGATGCGTCGGTGACCAAGGTGTTCGGTTCCGAGCACGTGCAGCGGATCGGCGCCGAGCTCGCCGGGGTGGTCAGCAGGCACGGTGACCTGGCCGACGAGCCAACCGCCGAGCTGGCCAGGTGGCTCGACGTGCAGAACAAGCGCAACACCGTCATGACGTTCGGCGGCGGGGTCAACGAGGTACAGCGGGAGCTGATTGCGACCGCAGGACTGAAGCTCCCGCGAGTTCCGAGGTAACGGGGTGACTGGATGACCGCCGATGCGATCCTGGCCGCGGCCGAGCGGGTGCGGGCCGCCGGCCTGAGCTCGCCGCGGCTCGGCAGGGACCCGGTCAACCTGCCGATGATCCGTGCCTGGACGGACGCCATCGGGGACGCGAACCCGGTGTACACCGACGCGGCCGCCGCCGACTCGGTGCACGGCGGGCTGGTCGCGCCGCCGGCGATGGTCCAGGTGTGGACGATGCCGGGATTGCGCCCGCCGGGCAGCGGACGGCGCAGCGCGGGCGACGATCCGCTCGGCGTCATGACGGCCAGGCTGGACGAGGCCGGGTTCACCTCCGTGGTGGCGACCAACTGCGAGCAGACCTACGCCCGCTACCTGCGTCCGGGAGAGCAACTCGCGGTGCGCTCCGAGCTGCTCGACGTGACCGGCCCCAAGAAGACGGCTCTCGGCGAGGGCTGGTTCGTGACCACGCGCAGCATCTGGTTCTCCGGCGCCGACCCGGTCGCGACGATGGACTTCCGGGTGCTCAAGTTCCGCTCGAGTCCCGGCCTCGGTCCCGCGGCAAGCGGCGGGACCGAGTCGGAACGTGCTAACCCGGCGGGACGACCCGCCGGAACCCCCCGAGATGTCATGCGTCCGCCGTTCTCGCCCGACACCGAGTTCTTCTGGGCCGGCACCCGGACCGGCGAGCTGCGGATCCAGCGCTGCGGCGGCTGCGACGCGCTCCGCCATCCGCCCGGCCCGGCGTGCCTGAGCTGCGGCAGCGTCGGCCAGGCCGAGTACCAGGTGGCCACGGGCACCGGCACCGTGTACAGCTACGTCGTGCACCGGCACCCGCCGGTGCCCGGCAAGGCGCTGCCCATCGTGATCGCGCTGGTCGAGCTCACCGAGGGCGTGCGGATGCTGGGCGAGCTGACCGGAATCGACCCGGCGGACGTGGCGATCGGGCTGCCGGTCCTGGTGCACTTGCGTCGGGTCGACGACGACCTGGTGCTGCCCGACTGGCGGCCTGACCGGCCGGGCACGCTGCCCGAGCTCACGATCAGCGTCACGGCCACCGTGGTCGTCGCTGCTGCGCTCGCGACTCGCGACTTCTACCCGGTGCACCACGACCGGGATTTCGCCGAGCGCGGCGGCGCCAAGGACATCTTCCTCAACATCCTCAGCACGACCGGCCTCGTGCAGCGGTACGTCACCGACTGGGCAGGACCCGATGCCGTCGTGCGCGCGATCTCCATCCGGCTGGGCGTGCCGTGCTACGCCGGGGACACGCTGACATTTTCCGGCACGGCCGCCGAGACGGCCGACGGCGAGCGGCTGGTCGCCGTCACCGGCACCTGCAGTCTGGGTGACCACGTGACCGGCACGGTCCGACTGGCACCGGGCGCCGTCGCGGCGCGGGGGAGCGCCGCGTGATCTCGGGCGTGGCGGCGATCGCCGGGATCGGGGCCACCGAGTTCTCCAAGGAGTCCGGCCGCAGCGAGCTGCGGCTCGCCGTCGAGGCGGCGAGGGC
>JBOHCP010000447.1:0-4849 GCA_050698875.1 Streptosporangiaceae bacterium
ACGCCGGGCCGTGCTGTGGCCCGGCCAGCCAAGCCGGTCGGGCCGGTCGGCGTCGTCGCGACCTGCCAGCAACGCGAAGATGCCGGTTCCATGGCGGTCGCGTGACGGTCAGGTGACGGTGACGCGCCACGCCCGGTTAGCCGTCCGGCCGCCGGTAGGCTCGAGCCATGAGCCGCGAGGCCGATCTGGACGGCAGGCATGACGCCGGCCGGTCCGGCGTGCTCACCAAGCTCGGCAGGCACGCGCGGGGCGCGGACGCCCCGGCGGCCGGGCCTGCTACGACCACCGGGGTTGTCACGACGGCCACGCCGGCGCCTGGTCGAGGCACTCAGCCCGCTTGCAGTGCCCGCGATCAGGTGCCGCCGGTGCCGGACCCGAGGGCCGCGGCGTTCTTCGACGTGGACAATACGCTGCTGCGCGGCGCGTCGATCTACCACTTTGCCAGGGGGCTCGCGGCCCGGAAGATGTTCGGGCCGACCGACCTGGCCAGGATCACGCTGAGCCAGATCGCATTCCGACTGCGCGGCATCGAGGACGCGGGCCACATCGACGCCGCGAGGGAAGCGGCGCTGGCGTTCGTGGCCGGGCACCGGGTGGACGACATCGTCGCGCTGGGCGAGGAGATCTACGACGACACCATCGCGGGTCGGATCTGGGCCGGGACCCGGGAGCTGACCAGGCGGCACCTGCTGGCCGGGCAGCGGGTCTGGCTGGTCACCGCCACCCCGGTCGAGCTCGCCACGATCCTGGCGCGCCGGCTGGGCCTGACCGGCGCCCTCGGCACCGTGGCCGAGACCGCCGACGGCGTTTACACAGGTCGGCTGGTCGGCGGGCTGCTGCACGGCCAGGCGAAGGCGACCGCCATCATCTCCCTCGCCGACCGGGAGGGACTCGACCTGCCGAAGTGCAGCGCCTACAGCGACTCTGCCAACGACCTGCCGATGCTCGAGCTTGTCGGCCACCCGAACGTGGTCAATCCCGACGCCGAGCTGCTCCGCGCGGCCCGCAGCCGCGGCTGGCCGGTCTACGACTTCCGATCGGCGCGCCGGGCGACGCTGGTGGCCCTGCCCGTCGCAGCGGGGGCCGGCGCGGTAGCCGGCGGGATGGCGGCGGGCCTGGCGCGGCGACGGCGGCGGGCCGGCGGCTGATTCGCGCCGTTCGGCGCCATGACTGCCACTTCGGTGTTGCGGCCAGTGCACCAAACCGGCGGCCACGGCCGCATGATCTCGTCGCTCTTGCCGCCTCCGGCTAGCTGAATGCCGGGCCGCGCTCGGCCACGAGGGCATCGAGCCTGGCCTGGATGGTATCCCGCACCCGATCGGCGAGACCGCCGATCAGCTCGTCGCGCGCCTGCACATCGGGCGCCGCCGCGGCCAGCCCGCAGGTCGGCACCGGCTCGCTGAACTCGATGATCCAGTTTGACGGCAGCGGCACCGCGCCGAGCGGGCCAAGCCACGGGAACAGCGGCGTCACCGGGAAATGCGGCAGCCGGAGCGCCTTGGCCAGCAGGTCGGCGTTCCCGAGCATCGGGTAGATCTCCTCCGCCCCGACGATCGCGCACGGCACAATCGGGGCGCCGGCCTGCACCGCGGTGCGGGCGAACCCGCCCCGGCCGAATCGCCGCAGTCTGTACCGCTCGCTGTACGGCTTGCCGATGCCCTTGAAGCCCTCAGGGAATACGCCGACGAGTTCGTCCGCGGCCAGCAGCCGCTGCGCCTCCTCCGGGTCGGCCCTGGTGTGCCCGCTGCGGCGGGCGAGGCCGGCCAGCACGGGCAGGGTGTACACGAGGTCGGCGCCGAGCAGGCGCAGGTTCCGGTGCGCCGGATGCTCGGCGTAGATCCCGGCCTGCAGCATGATGGCGTCGAGCGGAAGCACGCCGGAGTGGTTGGCGACGATCAGGGCCCGCCCCGTGCAGGGCAGGTTGGCGAGGCCGCGCATCCGGACCCGGAACCAGTTCCGGTACAGGGCGAGCGCTGCCGGCATCAGCACGGCGGCGTTGAACTCCGGGTCGAAGCCGAACTCGTCGACTTCGTAGTCGCCGGCGAGGCGCCGCCGGGCGAAGCCAGCGACACCGGCCAGCCGGTCCCGCCAGCCGGCCGGCGGCCGCAGCGGCGGCTCAGGCATGGCTGGCCAGCCACATCCGACTCAGCAGCGACACGCCCCCGGCCAGCCCGTCAGGAGCTTACTTCTTGTTCCTGCGCTGCACGCGCGTCTTGCGGAGCAGCTTGCGGTGCTTCTTCTTGGCCATCCGCTTGCGCCGCTTCTTGATGACAGAACCCACGTGACCACCCTCATTTGCTGTCCTGGCTGACGGGCATGTTCGCGCACATGCTCGCCACGTCGGGCGGCCGGGCACATGCCAACGCCACAGCGTACCTCCGCCGCGGCACGTCGCCGGGCATCGCCCGGTCAGTGCAGCTCGCCCGGTCAGTGCAGCTCGCCCGGTCAGTGCAGGCCGTCTCCCGTCAGGTGACCGCCGTGCGCCCGCGGACGATCAGTCAGGCCGTCCCCACGTACGCTTCCCTCAGGTAACCCGTCACCGCCTGCTCTGGCACCCGGAACGAGCGCCCGACCCGGATGGCCTCCAGCTCACCTGAGTGCACCAGTCGGTAGACAGTCATCTTGGAAACGCGCATGATCGCGGCGACTTCGGCCACGGTCAGGAACCTGACCTCGCTGAGCGGAGTAGCGTCTGCTGCCATTGATAGCCCTCTTCCGACCGAACTGCTGCGCTCGAAGACTCCGGCGCATCAGTCACGCCCGTCTCCAGCGTAAGTCCTGTATGCGAAAGGGCAACCCGGCCGAGCCAGGCCAATTCGGCAGCACTTCCTTCAAACCTGGCCTGTCTGCGTGGTCAGCTGCATCACCGCAGGTCAGATTCCTGGTAACGGTCTGTAGTCGCTGACCTCAGCCGCCAATCCAGTGTCATTGCGGCCAATCAGGATCACCAATCTCGCCCCGCTAGCGCCCGGAACTGGTGCGCAGCGGCCCGGTGCCCGGTTACGCAGAACCGAGCTCGCGCCCGCGATCCCTGGCCGCCTCGATCGCCGACAACACGGCGGCCCGGACCCCGTGCCGTTCCAGCTCGCGAATCGCGCTGATCGTCGTGCCGCCCGGTGACGTGACAGCCTCGCGGAGCAGGACCGGATGCTCGCCCGATTCGCGCAGCATCGTGGCCGCGCCGTAGACCGCCTGCTTGACCATCTCCAGCGCGTCGCTGCGCGGCATCCCGAGCAGGATGCCGGCATCGACCATGGCCTCGACGAGGAAGTACACATAGGCCGGCCCGCTCCCGGACAGCGCGGTCGCCGCGTCCTGCAGCGCCTCAGGTATCCGCAGCACCTTGCCCACAGGCTGGAGCAGCTCCTCCGTCCGGCGCAGATGCTCCTCGGCGGCGTGCCGTCCGGGCGAGATCACGCTCATCGCCTCATCGACCAGAACGGGCGTGTTGGACATCACCCGCACCACCGGAACGGCTCCGCTGAGCCTGTCTGCGATGAATGCCGTCGTGATGCCCGCGGCCACGGAGATGACCAGCTTGGCAGGCGTGACGAGCGGGCCGATCTCGGCTAGCAGGGCCCCCATGTCCTGCGGCTTGACGGCGATCACCAGGGTCTGCGCCTGCTCGGCAGCCTCGCAGGCCGTCATCACGTCGATGCCGTATCCGGCCCGCAGCTGCTTGGCGCGCTCGGGGCGGCGCACCGCGGCGACGATCTCGCCGGGTTGCACGACGCCGGCCCGCAGCAAGCCCGAGGCGAGCGCCTCCCCCATCTTGCCCGCGCCGATTATCGCGATCATGAGCCGAGCCTACCGTCGGCTCTGCTCGCGGCGGCTTGCCTGCCAGCGCCGCGACCGCCGGGGGCGCGCAGCGCCGAAGGCCGGGGCGCGCAGCGCCGAACGCCGGCGCGTCAGTGCCAGGAGCGCAGCGCCCGCAGGAAGAACGCCAGGTTCGCCGGTCGTTCCGCCAGCCGGCGTACCAGGTAGCCGTACCAGTCGGTGCCGTACGGCACGTAGACCCGCAGCTGCGCACCCGACGCGGCCAGCCGCTGCTGCTCGCCCGGCCGGATCCCGTACAGCATCTGATACTCGAAGCTGCCGCTGTCCCGGCCGGCCAGCTCGGCCCGCGCGCCGGCAATCTTGATCAGCCTCGGGTCGTGCGTGGCCAGCATGGGGTAGCCCGGCCCGTCCAGCAGGATCCGCAGGCACCGGGCGTAGCTCAGGTCGACCTCGGCCCGGCTGGCCAGGCCGACACCGTCGGGTGCCTGGTAAGCGCCCTTGCACAGCCGGACTCGCGACCGCGCGACTGCCAGCGCGCGACAGTCGGCGAGGCTGCGCTGCAGGTAGGACTGGATCACGCAGCCCAGATCGGGAAAGTCCGCGCGCAGCTCGCCGACCAGCCGGAGCGTCTGGTCGACCCGAGTGTGGTCTTCCATGTCCACGGTGACCGTCGTGCCGGCGTTGCGGGCCGCCACGGCGATCCGCCTGATGTTCTCCAGCGCGGTCTTGTCACCCTGGTCGGGCAGGTCCAGCCCGACGGCGGTGGGCTTCACCGAGACCTCGGCCCGGCCGCGGGCCGAGAGGCCAGCCGCCGACAGCCGGCCGAGCAGAGCGACGTACTCGGCCGTCACGGCCGCCGCCTGCTTCGGCTCGGTGGTGTCCTCGCCGAGGAAGTCGATGGTGACGAGGCGGCCGTCCGCGGCCAGGCGCTGGGTCACGGCGAGCGCGTCTTCGGTGGTCTCGCCCGCGACGAACCGGGCAACCACGCCGCGGGCGGCCGGCGTGGCCATGATCACCGCACGTGATCGGCTGCTGGCCGACAGGGCCAGGAGCGCTTGGCGCAGCACTGCGG